>DUPA01000133.1 GCA_012838515.1 Natronincola sp.
CATAATTTTTCTTCTCTTCATAAGCAAGTTCCACTATATAACGATATAACCCCAGCTTATCGTCGAAATATTGATACATACTGCCCTTGGCAATCCCGCACTTTTTAACAATTCTGCTCAATGAAGCCTGTTCGTATGGGTGCCCCGCAAATTCTTCTAAAGCCGCGTTGATTATTAATTTTTGTCTTTCCGGTGCAAGATTTTTAAATGTTTCCTTAGGCATCTTATTATCACCTCCGCAATGTGACTGCCCAGTCACATATTCTATAAATAGTATACCATGCCTTTCCCAACCAATTCACGAAAAACATGGTATTTAAAGAACTTCTAACTATTTAAAAATAATTAAACCTAATAGGGCGCATATAATAAGCGCTTTTATGGGGCTCCACTTTCTAAAAGCAACTCCATAAAAAACTCCCGAGGCTATAATAATCGTGGTAAGTCTTAAACCTCCATGAGCCAAACCATGCAAAGTAGCTGTGGTCACCATAATAGCCGCTGCGCCTACCAAGCCGACAACTACCGGGCGAATTCCGGCGAAACCCCACTGAACCCCTCTGGAATTTCGATACTTATCCCAGAATTTGCTTACTGCCAAAACACTTATGAGCGATGGCAAGACAACAGCACTCGTTGCAACTAAGGCCCCCTGCATACCAACGAGTCTATAGCCTACAAAAGTAGCCGCGTTTACCGCAATGGGACCGGGAGTCATCTCTGCTATACCAACCACATCAACGAATTCCTGAGCGGTCATCCAACCACGGCTTGTAATCTCTTGTTGAATTAAGGCAAGCATTGCGTAGCCGCCTCCAAAAGTGAATATACCAATCTTAAAAAAAGTTAAAAACAACTGTGCTAAAATCATCTAGCTGACCTCCCTTTACTGGTTCTGTAATAGAGGTAGCCGCTAAATGCACCTAAAACTATAACCCATACCACAGGAATAATTCCAAATGCGCTTAGAACAAAAGCACTGAGTGCCACAATTAACCCAAAACGGTCAATCACCGCCGTCTTGGCTATCTGCCATGTGGCGGCACAAATTAGTCCTATTACGCCTGCCTTAAGCCCATTAAATGCCCTATCAAGATAAATGTTGGCCCTAAATTGTATAAAGAAATGGGCAATGACAACCATAATAATAATCGAGGGACTTATTACCCCTAAAAGTGCCACTAATGCGCCTACAATACCTTTTAACTTATAGCCGATAAATACTGCTGTATTAACTCCTATGGCTCCCGGTACTGATTGAGCCAAGGCAAAAATATCTAGAATCTCCTGCTTGGTTGCCCAACCATTATCGTCCACAATCTCCTTTTCGATTAAAGGAATCATGGCGAACCCACCGCCAAAGGTAAATAAACCGATCTTAAAAAACGAAATAAACAACTTCATTAAATAATTTCTTTCCTTGGCCATAAAAGCCATCTTCCTTTCCCGATCTACTCATAGCTATTCAGGATCACTGGGATAGAGTCCTTGCCATAAAGTAAAAATCCCTAACTCTCGTTATTTAAGAGTTAGGGAAAGGCCTTATTTGTTCAAACCCTGTTTAATCATGGTATCCAGAGCTGTTCTTAAGGATACCAACTTGTTTTGGGCTTCTTCAGCACTATTAGCCACTACTTCTAAATAAAGTTTCATTTTTGGTTCGGTTCCTGAAGGACGGAGAGTGATTTTACTTTTTCCCGCGGTAACCCATTGTAGTACCCTTTCTTTAGGAAGCTCAAGAGCCCTTTCTTTTTTTGTCTTTAAATTAAAGGCTTTACCTTGACCATAGTTTAAAACTTCAACAACTTCTTCTTCACTAACTTTAGAAATGGGGGTTCGCTCTAGCTCCTTAATAAACTCCCTAGAACGCTCGGCCTCTAAACTTGTGGCGAAAGTATACGAAACTAAATCCTGTAAGTAGTAACCGTATTCTTCTAGAAGTTCTTCTAAACGATCGACTAGGGTTAAGTCTTTTTGTTTATAAAAAGCGGCCACTTGTGCAACGAGTAAGCTAGCTAACACGGCGTCTTTATCTCTTACGGCTGTGCCGGCCAAATAACCGTAGCTTTCTTCGAATCCAAAGATAAATGCCTTATTTTCCTTAGGCAATTCATCAATTAATGCTCCAATATACTTAAAACCCGTTAAAGTGTTGCGTACTTCCACGCCATATTTTTGAGCGATTGGCTCAACCATATCAGTACTTACAATTGTTTTAATAACAACGGATCGAGATAGCTCTTCCTGTTTGGTGTTGGATAAAATAAAATCAGTTAATAAAATGCCCACCTGGTTCCCATTTAACAAAATCCATTCGCCGTTATGCTTTACTGCAACACCCATACGGTCTGCATCGGGATCTGTGGCCATTATCAGATCGTAAGAGGAATTCTCTGCCTTGGCAAAACTTAACTCAAAGGCCTCCGGCTCCTCGGGGTTTGGATATTTAATCGTGGGAAAATCACCATCGGGAACCATTTGCTCTTCAACTGTATCCACAAAAGAGAAGCCTGCTTTGCGCAACATCTCAGGTACAAACCTTGCACCTGTACCATGTAATGGAGTGTATAGAACTCGTAGATCTTGAATTCCTTCAACCTTTGGAGCAATCTTCATTAGTTGCCCATAATACGATGCAATAACTTCCTCGCCGAGCCATGTCCATAAAGGGTCCTCTTTTGGATTAACTGCCACTTGCACATTATTCAATCCCAATTTAGACATTTGCGAACTTATGCTGAGAGATTCATCGTTCAATATCTGATTACCTTGCTCATTATAAACCTTATAGCCGTTATACTCAGATGGATTATGGCTAGCCGTAATAACAATACCGGCACTGGCGCCATAATGGCGTACCGCATACGATAACAGCGGTGTGGGCGCAAGATCAGAAAAAACATAAACGGGAATACCGTTTCCCACCAAGACACTTGCAGCTGCTTCAGTAAACTCCCTTGACATGTGCCGCGAATCGTGGGCTATCGCCACACCACCTGATGCTTTATCTTGGGAGATCAAATTATTCGCTAAAGCCTGAGTAGCTAAGCGAACAGTATAAACATTCATTCTGTTGGTTCCGGCCCCTATAGTACCACGCAGACCACCTGTACCGAAACTTATCCACCGAAAAAATCTATCTTCTATCTCTTCTTTATCGTTAACTAGTATTTGCAGTTCTTCTTTGGTATTTTGATCAATTAAAGGATCCTGCAGCCAACTCACATAGCGATTTTGAGCGTCCATGCCCATCCCCTTCCAGAATCGAAACTTCGTAGTTAATTCTATAGTATATGCACTCTTCCTGCAAAACTACTGAAATTTACCTTCCTTTCTTAAACGAAACATTTTAATTTCCGCAATAACCCAGACAACAAAAGGAAGAAGCACCTGAAAGGTAAAATCAACTGAATCAATCGTTTTAGTGGCTGTGAGTTGAATTCCCATAACTGACTTAACGAACCATTGGGAGCCTGCAATTACCGCTAACGCAAGTGGAGTAACGAGATGACGATAATTTTTTATACGTAAACCGATAGCTAGAGCCTTGGCAGATGCTAGAATTAAAACCGAGACCTTAAAAATTGCACCCAAAATAAAAATTAGACCTACAACAGCTTCTAAACGTGTGATAGCGCCTCCCAAATTAATTCGAGATGTGGCAACGAAGATTGGATAATAATTATTCATATATTTTTGGGCACCAATAGTTGCTAAGCTGGCACAAGACATACTTAGAAGAAAGAAAGCGGCGATTAAGGCACCGGGGAGATAAATTTTGTAGGGTGATTTTCTTGAAGCGAAAACATCAAAAAGACCAAAAAACACAACCGTCTCAGTTAATGGAAAGTCTATTAACTCTAACGCCCCGATAAATACCGGCTTAAAACCATCATAAAGAACGGGGCGAAATTCGGTAAAATCTAGCGTGGTTAAAAGTAGCACAAACATCACTACCAAGAAAAACAGTACTCCACGCACAAAAATACTTGCGAATCGCGCTAATGTCTCAACCCCTAATTTTGCGGCCCAAATAGCAAATATTAGGGGCAACAAAACTATTACACTTTGCGGGGTATTATTCAAAGAAATACTTTGACTAAAGCTAGCTAAACCGCCGCTAACATAACATGCTAAACGCCAAAAGTATGCCGCATAACCAAGACCGAAAAAGCGGGATGCCCACTTACCATATAGGTGCTCTAGACCTTCTGATAAACTCTTATCATAGATCATACTTCGCACTCTAGCATACATTAAGATAAAAGGGGAAGCCAAGGCCATCGCCAAGAGAAAGGCTAACCAAAGATCCTTTCCGGCTCTCGCGCCCAATCCGTAAATTGAAGCATTTCCCAAAACGAAAAGTATTGCCAATGCTATCCCTTGCTCATCGGGAACTAGTTCTTTTTTCATGCTCTATCTCCCTACAAATAATTTTTTATTGTCTCTAGTAAAATCTTTAAGGGAGCCGGAACGGGTAAAAAGGGGTCTAAATACAGAAGCACAGACAGAGTAGCCCCCGCGCTTAATAAAGCCAAATAGGTAATTACATCTCTAAGAGGGCGGTCATTCCATAGCCATATTTCAATTACTCCTATGGCTACAAAGCCAATGATTATTATTATCGTCATCTTAATACCTCACCGGAGTGGACTTACCCGTAACACCCGTGGAAGTTATTTTTGCTTCTACATTGATCTCAACGTCCAAGTCCGCTAAAATACAACACCAATCAGACATGTTTTCACGCCACACTTCCTTATGATTTTGCTTTAAAAGCTGACCCCACCCTATGGGGTCGCAATTTTTGTTCCCCTGAAGCTTAACTAGAAGTTCTCTGATCCTTCGTGTGAACGCGGCATTTAATTGAGCTTCCACAAATAAAATTAGTTGAGGATCTAGTAAATCAATTTTGGCGTTTTGAATTTCAATCAAATCCAATTGAAGACTTATATCTATAACTCCTTTAATCTGTTGACCAATTAAGTCTATTTTTGTTTTTGCTTGATTTCCCCTAATTTCATAGGTTAAAGGAATATCTTGACCATCTACTAATGTATCCATCACAAATCTACCTCGGTGTTTTAGCCCCTTAATCAAGCAAAAAATCTCAGATTCTTCTTCATTAAGCCAATCAACCATATAATCAGTATTAAAAATGGCCGTACCTCGTATAACCGCGACCTCATCATCGCCGTTCTGTACCAACTTCACCGTTGGTAAAGTCGCCGAAATGCCCTGTTTGGAAATTGTCCGTGTGAACTCCCACATCTGCTGCGGGAAAAATATCGGTGTATCTTCATGCAAGCGGACTAGATTTGCCAGATGCTGACTCACCGAAGCTTCAAAAACAGGTGCGCTTTGAAACAATTCTTCAACAGTACAATCTCGGCAGACAAAGAAATAGACGCTAGAACGAAGATCAGCACCGCGAATCAAAAATTCGATTGCAGGTAAAACCCCGGATCTAGCCACCTCTTCCGAAACAACAAATACCTGCGCGTGGGGCCAGAATAACGCCATCGCAGCGAGATTTTGTAAGGCTATCCCACTAGAACTAACGCTTCTACCTTTAGTAGAAAGCACCACTGACTGAAAGTCCGCATCCTGACCGGCACCGACAGATTTCATGATTTCCGCAATCAAGGTAAACTCAGGATCTATAGAATCAACACCTACCCCATATACAAAATCAAGTAACTCTAATTCCTTGTAGTCCCAGCACCCTGTAAACGCCATTGTTATAAGCATTAAAACTGTGAAGGAGGCAAATTTCTTCATGATTGATTTCCTTTGTCTTTATTATTTAATCTCTTCCGATTCTTTGACCCGATAAACTGTGGTCGTAGTCTCATGGACCACCACGGAGCACGTATTGCCGTATCCTTCATATTTTGAGCCCCGAACGAAGCTAAGCTGGAAAGATAGGGAACACCGAAAGAGTGCATGGAAGCAAGTAGTAAAACCATACCCATTATGCCTAGTAGCATCCCATAGATACCGAATAAAGAGGCCATAAGTACCAAGGTAAGGCGAGCAATAACCGCAGTGTCATAAAGATCAGGTATAACGAAACCTGAAACAGCCGTAATTGCCACAACAACAATCATGGGTGCACTCACAAGATTTGCTCTAACCGCGGCATCACCAAGCACTATTGCCCCCACAATGCTCATGGCTTCACCCACCGGCTGAGGTAACCTAAGGCCCCCTTCTCGAAGGATTTCAAACACTAGTCCCATGGCTAGCACTTCAATTAGTGCGGGAAAGGGTACCAATTTTCGCGATGCTGCCATGGCTAAGACCAATTTTGTAGGAAGTAATTGGGGATCATAACTGCCAAGGGAAAGATATAGGGCGGGAGTAATAGTAGTTATGGCAAAGCAAATATAGCGTAAGCTACGATGAAAACTACCGGGAATCCAGTGACTAAAATAATCTTCATTTGCCTGAAAAGCTTCCATGAATAAATAAGGCATGGTCAGAGCAAAAGGTGTACCATCAACTAAAACTGCCACCCTTCCTTCAAGAATCCTTGCAGCAACAACATCGGGTCGCTCTGTGTTACCTATTGTGGGTAGGGGGTTGTTAGGCGAATCTTTTATCAATTCTTCGATATACCCCGAATCTAGAATCCCATCTATTTGTATGCCCTTAATCTTATCAATAACATTTTGCACGAGTCCCTCCTGAACTACATCCTCTAGATAGATCACCGCTACCCTAGTTTTCGATTCAGTTCCAACTTGCAGATTCTTCACTTTAAAGCTCGTGCTTTTTAATTTACGTCTAACTAAAGTAAGGTTTATGGCAAGCTCTTCCACAAACCCCTGTCTGGGCCCGCGAATTACCTGTTCTGATTTGGGTTCAGAAATTGAACGTGTTTCCCAACCTTCCGCTTCCACCACTATTGCTTTATTGCAACCATTAACCAAAATGATGCTTGCTCCATTGTAGACCGCGTCAGCCAAGGTCATAAGATCGCCTTGTTCTTCGATCCTATCAGTCTGTATTACATTCTCCATGATATATCTAATAAGTGATTCGTTTTTTGATTTAGATGAGATAGAACGGACCATCATTGGTCTTAAAACAAATTCACTTATGTACTGATGTGTCACCATGTTTTCAGCGCAAATAATAATGCAATCTCTAGGTTTTGGTGCGGCAGTCCGAAATTCGCGATAAACTATGGCTTCATCACCATGGAACAGACTTTCCTTAAAAATCCTTATGTTTTCTTGAAGAGACTTACTCAAATGTTCGGTGCTTATTTGCGAATTATCAACTCTTTGTTTTCTCTTCCTGAAAAACATTTTTTACCTCCCTAAAACACTTTAAAATAGTATACCCAAAGTTATTAAGGATATAAAAAAAGCCGACTATAAAGTCGACTTTTTTTATGTTCTTCTCAATCGTTTTAGCGAAGTTTCCAAATTCTTTCGTTATAATCCATTATGCTACGGTCACTGGAGAAAAATCCAGCATTACCTATATTAATGATTGCCTTCTTCCACCAAAGTTTAGGATCTTGGTATTGTTTATCAACCTCTTCGTGGGCTTCACGATAGGAGGCAAAATCTTTTAAAACAAAGTAAGGATCTGCCATTCCGCCATTGCCCTGAAGCAAGCCATTATATAGTTCTTGAAACAGCTCAGGATGCTGTGCATTAACGAAGCCATTCACCGGCTGATCCAACACTTGCTTTAAGTATGGATCGCTTAGATAGACATCATAGGGACGGTAGCTTCCATCCATATAAAACTGACTTGTTTGCGCCGCTGTGAGCCCAAAAATAAAGATATTATCTCTACCCACGGCCTCATCAATCTCCACATTGGCACCATCTAGGGTACCTATTG
The DNA here is from genome assembly GCA_012838515.1 of Natronincola sp. Taxonomy (GTDB): domain Bacteria; phylum Bacillota; class Limnochordia; order Darwinibacteriales; family Darwinibacteriaceae; genus DUPA01. The sequence continues at coordinate 7,864 of DUPA01000133.1, forward strand.
TCAGGGCACCATTGAGCATAAACTTCATATTACCTGTGCCCGATGCCTCTTTACCCGCGGTGGAAATCTGTTCACTTACATCTGATGCGGGTATAATCGTTTCTGCTAACGACACACGATAGTTTTCTAAAAATACGACTTTCAAGCGATCGTTAATACTTGGGTCGTTATTGATCCTTTCACCAACGTCATGAATCAGCTTAATGATCTTTTTAGCTGTACTATATCCTGGTGCAGCTTTTGCCCCAAAAATAAACGTTCTCGGATGCATATCAAAATTAGGATCGTCAAGTAACCGGTTGTACAAATACATAATGTGTAGCACATTCAGTAATTGGCGCTTATACTCGTGAAGCCTCTTGATGTGCACATCGAAAATGGATTGGGGATCAACGATTATCTTATTGTGTTCTTTGATATATTCCGCAAGCTTCAATTTATTATTATAGCGAATTTTAACCAACGCATTTTTTGTGGTTGAGCAATCTTGATACTCCAAGAATTTTGCCAATTCGCAAGAATCTGTGACCCAATCAGTACCAATGCGATCGCTGATCAAATCGGAAAGCCCTTTATTCGCATTCAACAAGAAACGCCTAAAAGTTACTCCGTTGGTAACGTTGGTGAATTTATTAGGGAAGAACTCTGCAAACTCTTGGAAAACCTGTTCACGTAAAATATTACTATGCAACTGTGCTACGCCATTAACGGAAAAAGAACCTACAATACACAAATGGGCCATTTTCACTTCGTGATTGGCAATTATGGACATGCGTGCCGTCTTCTCCCAATCACCGGGATAACGCTTCCATATTTCAGCACAAAATCTTTCGTTAATCTCGTATACTATATCCCAAAGACGGGGCAGAAGGTCTCTAAATAGGCTTTCCGGCCACTTCTCCAACGCTTCTTCCATAATAGTATGGTTTGTGTAGGCGAAAGTGTTGGTTGTAATTTCCCAAGCCTGATCCCAATTTAATCCCTCTTCATCTAGAAGAATCCGCATTAGCTCAGGAATGCCAAGCGCGGGATGGGTATCGTTAATATGAATAGATACGCGAGAGGGAAAATCCTTAAAGTTTGGTCCATATTGCTTACGATACTTGCGAACTATTCCCTGAATACTGGCTGAAACGAAAAAATACTGCTGTTTAAGCCTCAGAGCCTTCCCTTCCGGATGATTATCATCGGGGTATAGTACCTTGGAAATAACCTCGGCCAATTCCTTTTCTTCTAGGGCATCTAAATACTTGCCTTGCCCAAAAAGGCTCATATCAAGGTGTTTTGTGGCCCTAGCTGCCCAGAGACGAAGTGAATTTACATTTTTAGTACCATAACCAAGTATGGGCACTTCATATGGAACCGCACGAACAGATTGATAGCCTTTGTGCTCATATACTGAGCGACCTTCCTCCTCCACAATCTCTACAAAGCCTCCGAACTTAACTATTTCAGTCTCTTCAGGTAGGGCTATTTCCCAACTTGTGCCATTTTCTAACCAAGGATCGGGTACTTCGGCTTGGAAACCATCAATAATTTTTTGCTTAAAAAGACCATATTCATAACGGATACCGCAACCGGTTGCTTTAAAGCCCAACGTTGCGAGGGAATCCATGAAACATGCAGCCAAACGTCCTAATCCCCCATTACCTAAACCGGGATCGGGCTCCACCTCTTCCACATCTGTAAATTTGATATTTAGATCTTCGCAAACTTCCATAACTAAGTCTTGAATCCCTAGATTAATTAAATTATTGCTTAACGCTCGCCCCATTAAAAATTCCATTGAAAGGTAATAAACTTCTTTCTCAGAATGACTACTTCGTAATTCTCTAGAATAAGCCCAGCGTTCTTTAACTAAATCTGCAACCACTTGTGAGATTGCTTGAAATATCTGTTCTTGTGATGCACCCCGAATTGTGCGACCGAACATCCTTTGGATCTTTGTCTCTAAGGCTATGCGAAACGCCTTTTTCTCTTCGGTTTTTTTCTCAATCAAAGCAATACCTCCTAACACTTTCGTCAATTTGCTCACCCCTCCCCGCAGGATTTTCGTTCTTAAAGGGGAAGATTGCTTTAAGAGAAAAGGAGGGGTTATTTATGAGCACCATGTTCGAAAGTAGTAACTATTTTGTAAGAATTAAAAACAAAAGCGGACACCTTAAGATCACAATTTGGAATAATTCAGGCGACAAACTTTTAAGCGATTTTTTAGGTCCCGACCCTGCATCGCAATTTTGGAATAAAGTTGAATCGTTAACAGATGACATTTTAATCAAAGATCTAAAAGAAAAAATTGCTGTTTTGTAAAATAGGCCCTTAAAGCTTACCCTACGAACATAACAGTAAAAGAAAAGGCGCCGCTAGAGAAATCACCGGACGCCTTTTTAATTTTCTTAGCTTGCGGTGTCATTAATCTTGAGAGTCAATTTGTTTAAGCGCATTAAAAATGTGAGAATATACTTCCGCAATGTATGACGGATCAACCTCCGCGGTTCTAGTAAAGGCACTACCCTTGAATGTTGTGGTGTAAAGGGGTTTTAGGTTATTCATCACAAGTGACATTAGCGTACTTAACTGATTACCGGTGAATGTTCTTTTTTCCCCTTGCAAGATCTCATTTAGGGCACTAAGTGCGATTTCCTCTGCTGAATTACGCAAATAAAATCGTTCCCCATCATGCCTTGGTTTATCTTTAACCTTTAATACTGCACGATATGTTTCAACCAAAACCTCATTAAATAAGTCCGAGTCTAGTAGGTCAAGACTAACTTCTCTACGTTCATCGGCGGTATTCAGTATTGGATAATATTGAGGATTTAAACGATTTAAAATAAGAGATTTCATATCGGCCTGACATGAGGAACAACCACAAATACTTGAGTCCTCTGACAGAATTTCTTTAATTACTAAATCTGCCACTTCCTCCATTTCATTATGGATTCTGTAGTCTTCTGCTTTTACTTTCACTTCCGCCCTCCTCTTCCCGGCACTTAATTATTTTTGCATCACCAGCAAACAACTCTCTCCACCATCATATGCAGTGAGGTTGTGATCATTGTAAACTCCCTTTGTCTTGAAGCCGATTTGCTTTAATAGTTCAAGAATACGATCAGTCTTAAGTACCGCCTCTTTACTGGCGTGCACTGTGATATGACTATTACCGTCTTTTGACAAAACATAGTTGATCTGATTAAGTAAACGTAAATCGGGCGCCAATCCTTTAATTTGCACAACACTGATTAAAACTTCATCAGTCAAAGGATTAACACCTTGCAAGGCTAATGAGGGAAAGCCTTCCCCTTCTTGCACTTCCCCTGCTAAAAAGTCAAAGGCGAAATTGCCACCGGACTCGAGGTGATCGTAGCATCTTTGAAAAACTTCTAACCTATCACTATCATTATGTAGATACATAAAGGAACAATATGGTATTACAATAGTATCAAATTTTTCTTTGAAAGAAAATTGCCGCATGTCATCGACAAAAAATCGAACTTCCGCTGCCTTATTGCCAAGTTTAAGGCGGGCTCGTTCTATCATTTCCGGTGATAGATCTAAAGCATAAACTTCTAAGCCGGCTTCAAGTAAAAAAGGTAGTAGCCGCCCCGAACCGCATGCTAAATCCAAAACCTTTCCTTTTTTCTCCTTGGCTAGATTAACATAAAATTTGGCATCGGAGGTGCTTCTTACCAATAAATCATATAATTCCACATTGCCATATGTTTCTCCTACTTCGGCGCGACCTTTTATAATTAATTCTTCTGCAAAGCCAAAATAATCTGTCATAAGTTCACCTCAAATAAGAATAGCCGAGGTTAAAACCGCGGCTTAACGACGTTTATCTATAAAGGAACCCTCACTATCCGTAATCCGTCCGGCATAAGCCCTGTTAGTCTGCCTACCATCTTGCGCTTTCTTAGTTCGTTGTCTTAGCTCAACAAGGCTTTTCTTTACTGTGCCTTCCACATTCTTGTTTTGTGCTTGGATTTTTCGAATTTCTTCTTGTAAGGCTTTTTGCAAGATCAAAACAGAATGTCCGGGAGGATCCGAGATCTCCTTTGAGAAATCTCGGATCTTCAAAGAAACTTCCTCTATCTTATCCATAATGTCTTGCCGAGTTTCTAACGATTTTTGGATTTTTTCCAAAGCATCATCGTCTTCAACGAGTTTTTCGCATGGCAAGGCAACTATTTCATCTGTAACTTTATTCAATTCCTGGAATAAAACCAGTTTTTCTTGATAAAGTGTCTCCAACATGATTACTGCCCTTGCATGGTTGCTAGTTGTTGTACCAACCAATCGCCTTGGGCATATAGTTGGCTGAGGACCTTTTCCATGGCAGTAAACTTCTGCCAATGATTTGCTTCGATTCTGATCAATCTATCTTCCATGGCACTTAAGCGATCTTCTAAACCGCGAATTTGTTCTCCGAGAAAACTTTGATCGTAAGTTACACTTGCCTTCCCGGCCGTATCCGTAATACGTTTCATTCCCTTATCAAGTGCAGCCGTTAGACGCGATGCCAAGCCCTTTTCAGACGGCACATCACTGCGATTGGTAAAGATGCTTTCCACATTATCAGGATCTTCTTCAATAGCGGTCCTTAATTTATCCTCATCAATGTATAATTTCCCGTACTCGTACCAAGAACCGGTCTTTATCCCTATCTGAGACAAAGATTTATTACCTTCTAACCCTTCAACGGCGCCACCCAATGCCATGCGCATCTCTGTAAGAACATTACTGATAATGGGATCGGAGCGAAGCAGTCCGCTTCTGGCTTTTTCTTCATATAATTCTATCTCTTTCTCACTCAATGCTCCTTTTTGTTCAGGAGTTAGAGGAGGGAAATCGCGGTGGACTTCTTCCCTAGTCATAAGGTTAAACTCGTCAACCAAACTATTGTATAGGTCAACAAATTCCTTGATTTTATCTACAGTGGCATCAACGTCGTGTTTTACTTCAATACGCACTGTAGTGTTGCTTACTTCCTGCAAGTTCACGGTAATTCCATCTAGATCAAAGGAGTTACTTTCACGCTCAAGATCAAGACCATTAATATTAACTTCGGCATTTTTACCACTTGCCACCTCGAAAACGCCATCTTCTATCTCGGTCGCATTCTCACCAAGACCAAATACCTTGTTGAAAAAACCTGATTCGTCATCAGTAACGACAATTTTGGCATTTTCACCTGTACCGGTGGTTGTCAAGGACACCTTACCGGAATCGTGAAAAGCCCTGATTCCTATATTTTTATTATTGTTGATTTTAGCAAGAACACTTTCCAGTGTGTCCTTTTCCGTGACGACTATTTCTTCCATTTCCCCATCTAAGCCACGAAGTTCAAAAGTGATATCTTCTCCTGAGAAATCTTCCATGTATGCGGCAAAGTTTGCCCCCGCTTCATTGGCGAGCAATTGTCCGGAAGTTGCAAGCTTGTCAACTCTTAATTCGTAAGTGCCCGCTTGGGCCCTTCCCGTTGCGTTGACTGAAACCACGTTGTCATAAGAAGATGTTGCGATTTTCTGTTGAAAACTTGATTGCAAACCAAGGTCAAATGACATATTACGCAGTTGCGATAACTTTGTGTTCACATCGCGATAAGCGTCGCGTTTCCATTCTGCCCGTACTTTTTGCTGATAAACTCGATCAACCGGAATCCTTTCCGCGGTCATGATATCTTTAATAAGTTGTTCGGTATCCATACCCGATGATAATCCTGGTATTCTCATGTTTTTCACCTCATCCTTAAGGATTTTCATTATTATTATCGGCATAACAAATATATACTTTAACCGTTGCCCATCCCCATATTACAGCTATTAAACCTTTTTTATCTGAAATTCCCTCCACCTGAATTGTTGACAGTTTTTCTTTTTTATGCTAGACTTGTTGCAGTTAAGACTTTAAATTAAGCGAACAATCACGGCCTCATGTTCTAAATTTACGTGAACAAGGGTTTAGCTGTTTGCGATATTTAGGCTTTTGACTAGTAATAATATTTTAGGAGGCCATTGAATGACTGGTAGAGTTAAATGGTTCAATGCAGAAAAAGGTTTTGGTTTTATCGAGCGCGATGACGGAGATGACGTATTCGTACACTTCTCAGCAATCGAAGGTGACGGCTTCAAAACTCTTAACGAAGGTGAAGAAGTAACTTTTGAAATCGTAGACGGTGACCGTGGTCCACAAGCAGCAAACGTTGTTAGAGTCTAAACTTTTCGAAAAAGGTCCTATCCTATGGAATAGGACCTTTTTTTGTTTCCACAAATCTTCTTATGCCACCGAACTTAATCACTTGTTTCTATTAATTCCAAAACCCACTTCAATTCTTTAATCGAACGCTGCAGTATCTCCCATAGCGCCTGATCTGACTGTATAAAATTCCTTAATCCAACTTGTTCTGATCTTAACTCATTAATCCTATTACGAACTTGGGCCGCTAACATTTCAATAGTCATTCCAATGCTCCTTCACTCACATGTATAATCATTGTACATAACAGATTCATTAAGTGCAAGAACGATTCGCACTTTTGGAAAATCTATGCAGAAGCTTAGCAAACTTTAATCGTATATAAGAAAACCTTAATCTTATTTTACTCTTTGATAACATTGCGTTATAATGTTCTTAAAACTAAGTTCAATGATGGGAGTGGGATAAGTGGAATATAAGTATATGGCTGAGCCGTACAAAATTAAGATGATCGAACCCATAAGCCCCGAAAGGGGCTTTTTAAGATCTTACAAAAATAAATTCGCATAGCCGCCAAAACGATCAAAGAGCATCAATAAGCCCACAACAATAAGGAGAACACCTGAGATAATCTGAATGATTCTCAAATTATTCTTAATGACATTAAAGGTTTTCTGTAATTTACCCCACAATAAAGTGGTTAATAAAAAGGGAATGCCAAGTCCAAGTGAAAAGGTTAATAACAAACCCATTCCCTGATACAGAGTGTCCGAGTTGGAAGCCACGATCAAAGCGGTACCGAGAAATGCACCCAAGCAAGGTGTCCAACCCAAGGAAAACGCCGAGCCAAAAAGGAAACTAGACCATAATTTAAGATCTTTTGTTTTGGCATTGAGAGTTCGTGAGCGGTTTAAGATACCTAAATTTAAAACTCCTAAATAGTTCAATCCAAAAACGATCACTACTAATCCTCCCACCCGTTGAAATAAGGTGCGATAAGTTACAAGCAGACTTCCTAAAGCTGAAGCGGTGGCTCCTAATAAAACGAAAACCAAACTAAAACCTGCAATAAAACCTAAAGTGTTGATGACTAAACGTTGCCGTGTTTTTCCATGGCTGTCATCCCCACTCAGATAGAGCAAATAAATGGGAATCATGGGCAAAATGCATGGTGATAGAAATGCCATAAAACCCTCGGCAAAAATAAAGGCAAATAGACGAAAAGACACCTCGGGCACCATTTGCTGAAGCATTATTTTGCCTCCTCAATCATTTCTAAAACCATTTTCTCATTTACTCCCCCCACTGCATGCGCAACCAAATAACCTTCCGCATCTATCACGACAGTTGTGGGCAAACCGGGAATGCCAAACATTCCGGAACCTACCTGCCCATAATCAAATAGATTTGTAAATGTATAGTTATTATCTTTTAGGTATTTCACGCCGGTCTTTGTGGTTTCTCTACGCCCGCCAATTTGGTTCAGTAATAATAATACGGCCTCATCGGTTTCTTTAAAACGGTCTTCTAGTTTTTGCAATTCGCCCATCTCAGCTCTGCACGGTGGACACCAGCTAGCCCAAAAATTAAGCACCACAATCTTTCCTTCGTAATCGCTCAAACGAACGGTTTTTCCCTCGCTCGAGACCAAGGCAAAGTCAGGAACCAGAAGGCGATCATCTGCTAAAGCCGAGGGTAAACTAAATTGAATTATTACCATAAAACTAAATAAAACATATGCTAAGAGCATAATACGTTTGTTCATTATTCTCACTCCCTATATTAAATATACCCTAGGGGGGTGAAGGTAATCAAGGATAGAGATTGTGAGTACCTTCTCAGCTTGACAAAGCATACTTAATCAGTAAAAATCAAAGGTAAGGGGTGATTTTCGCTATGAAAAAGTTCTTTTCCTTGTTATTCCATCGAGTTACTTTAGTAGCCATTGCATTACTATTCCAACTAGGAGCTTTAGTCATCATTATTGGACGTTTTGGTCATTATTTTCCCCAATTTTATATTGTGTCAAATGTAATCAGTGCCCTTGTGGTAATCTATATCTCCAGCGGATACCATAAATCGGCTTACAAAATTGCTTGGATCATTCCCATAATACTTTTCCCCATCTTCGGAGGTTTGTTTTATCTATTATTAGGTAACAAGCATACTAATAAACGCATGCGCTGGAAGATCTCGAAGATAAGAACCCACGGTGAAGAAACATTAGCCTTTAGTGCACCGGTGCTTGATAAGATTGCTTCTATAGATCAACACGCCGCTAATCAAGCGCGATACATTCAAGACCATGCTTCATACCCCGTGTACGAACATAATTTTTCAAAATTTTATCCCTTGGGGGAATTAGCCTTTGAAGCAATGTTGGAAGAATTGAAAAAGGCTGAGCACTATATCTTCCTAGAATATTTTATTATTGAAGAAGGAATCATGTGGAACAGTATTCTAGAGATCTTAAAGACTAAAGCGCAGCAAGGCGTCGACGTCAGACTGATCTACGATGATATTGGTTGCATTTTTACCCTACCTTCCAAATACCACCTTGAATTAGAAGCCATGGGTATAAAAACTGCACGATTTCATCCTTTAACTCCTATACTTTCCGTTCACATCAATAACCGTGACCATCGCAAACTAATGGTGATTGACGGCCACACCGGATTCACAGGCGGGATTAACCTAGCCGATGAATACATTAATGCTTACGAAAAATATGGGCATTGGAAAGATTCGGCATTTTTAGTTAAAGGGGAGGCTGTCTGGTCACTTACTAATATGTTTTTAACGATGTGGGAATACGTTAGAGGCACCAAAGAAAACATTGCCGATTTTATCCCGAGCAAGTTTCCGGAGATTGCAGAATCGAGCAATGGCTTTATTCAACCTTTTAGTGATAATCCCTTAGATGGTGAGGCCGTTGGCGAAACGGTTTATTTAAACCTAATTAATAAAGCCAAAGATTACATTTATATAAATACGCCTTATCTTATTTTAGATAATGAAATGCTGACGGGACTTAGTACCGCGGCAAAATCAGGTGTGGATGTGCGAATTGTGACACCTTTTATTCCAGATAAACGAATTGTCCACACAGTTACACGCTCATACTACTCACTTTTATTAAATAGCGGTGTTCGTATCTATGAATATACACCGGGGTTTATGCATTCTAAAACATTCGTGGCAGATGATGAAGTGGCAGTGGTAGGCACCATTAACCTTGACTACCGTAGTTTATACCTTCACTTCGAAAATGGCGTCTGGCTATATCAAACGCCTAGTGTATTGGAAATAAAAGAAGATTTTTTAGAGACTCTCCATGTTTGTCAAGAAAAGAATGCGGCTGATTATAACGATCTCCCAACTGCAAAAAGGATTAAACTTGCGGTTTTACGTCTGTTGGCACCCCTTTTGTAAATTTCTTCAAGGAATTCGACATTTCACGTTGAATTACTTAGTTACCACGTTCTTCTTCAAGGGGGTAACGCAATGGGTAAATGGTCGTTTTCAAGTATCAGACAGCGAATTCTAGCTTATTTTATAGCCATTATACTGGCTTTTACGATAACAATCATGATCATATCCGGCGTACTATCCCGCATTATTGTGAACAATCTAATGGAGCAAAATGCCACTAGTATAGTGCAAACTCAATATCAGATTATGGAAAACTGGAAACAAAGTAGGATGAGTTTACTAAAACAACTAGCTAATAATGCGATTCTTGAAAGTATGGATTGGGAACAAATAGAACCTTTCTTGCAAAGACTAATGGTTGATGCTGAAGAACACCATTTATCATACTTTGTCGCGACCCCCGACGGAAACTTCAATACCACTCTAGGGAGAGATACCGGAAACATTCTGGAACGCAAGTATTTTGAACAAGTATTTGCCGGAGAAACAGTTACCTCCCCGCCTCTTGTGTCTTTGTTTTCAGACGAAAAAATCATCATTATGGCCACACCCATTAAGGATGAAGACGATTCCAAAGTTATTGGACTCTTAGGCTCATCTATTCAATTGGATAAAATCCAGACGAATCTGGACAAATTAAACTTCGGCAAAACAGAATCTAACGTATTTATAATTGATAAAGAGGGAAATTTCATCGTAGATTCTGAACCCGAACCCCTAATGGAAAGCAGAATTCAGGAGCTATACCCCCCTTGGGATACCATCAGCAACCAAGAAATGGGCTTTTTCGATTATACGCGCTTAGGAACAAAATATCGTATGTTCTTTTTAAACAACGCCGATCTAAGCGATTGGACGGTACTTGTTGAAATTCCAATGAGGTTTTTCAACGAACCCGTTAAGCAGCTGATCATTTCCTTATTGTTTGCTAGCCTATTTTGCTTCATATTGGTATTAATCGCGGGATCTTGGTTTTCATCTTCAATCACAAAACCCTTTACTGAGCTTAACAAACTTATTAAACAAGGGGCGGAAGGTATACTTACGGTTAGGGCAAAAATTAGGCGTCGCGATGAAATCGGTGAAGTAAGTGATTCTTTTAATAAAATGATGGACATAATCGGAACAATGACCTACTACGATCCTCTAACGGGATTACTTAATCGGCCCTATTTCTTGGATCGTTTAAAAGGTTGTTTTAATGAAGATACCAGTATCATCTTAGCCCTTGTCTCCATACAAGGATTGTCTGAAATCAAGGCTTTATTAGGTCCGGAGATTATTGATACTCTCTTAATTGATCTGGCTAATAATCTACAAACTTTAAATAAATCCAATGTTATCGTCTCTAGAATAGCCGAAGCTGAATTTGCCGTGGCCATTGCTTCTGACGATGCTAATGTTCTATTTATGATCGAACAAATTGAAAAGTTGATCAAAACACCCATTCGAGTACAAGAACACCTCATTAGCACACGCCTCATTTGCGGCATTAGCATTTGTGATAACAAAGACATGGATGTAGATGACTTCTTTAGACAGGCACAAACTGCACTTTATGAAGCTGAGCGTAGTACAAGTCATCCTGTGAAGCTATATAGTCCACAAATTCATGATGCTATTATAAGACGCCTAAGATTTCAAACGGAAATTCAGACGGCACTTAATCGTCAACAATTTACAATTTACTATCAACCAATAATCGATTTGGAAAAACGGTCAGTAATGGGTAAAGAAGCCCTAATTAGATGGAATCATCCAATTAGGGGTCTATTGTTACCGGGAGAGTTCTTGATGGCAGCCGAAGAAGGTGGATTCATTGAAGAAATCGGCTGTTATATGTTAAAACATGTCTGTAAACAGCATAAGAACTGGCTAAAAAGTGGACTTAATTTGGGTTGGGTTTCAGTTAATATTTCGCCTAAGCAGTTTAGGACACCTCACTTTTCCACCATGGTTCAGGATATCTTAAATACGGCCGGATATCCCGCTGAACAGTTACGAATCGAGATCACTGAAGATGCCATGTTATCACCCACTCCCGCGGTATTAAAAAACTTCCGCAACTTTAGGGACATGGGTGTTCAGCTATCGATTGACGATTTCGGAACTTCCTATGCCACGTTGGATTATTTAGTTAGTTATCCCATGGAAACATTAAAAATTGATCGTTCATTCATAAATTATGTGGTAGAGGATGATCGCACCCAAGGATTGGTACGTTCAATTATTGGCATGGGAAAAAACCTTTCCATGACAACCATTGCAGAGGGCGTTGAGCGTTACGAGCAGTTAAACGTTCTCAGACATATGGGTTGCTTAGAAGCTCAAGGATTCTTATTCAGTAAGCCCATCTTTTGGAAAGACTATCCGAAGGTACATAGCCGACTGCAAGAACAATTACAAAATGATTACTTCACCGATACATTAAGAAGTAGCGCAACTTAACTGCGCCATGGAAGAATAACACAACTATGGGGTTTTAGTTGTGCTTGATCTCATCATAAACCCTATGCCACTCAGGAAGAGCCCTGCGAAGGGAAACCGGGCGAAAATCATCTTTCCGAACGCAAACATGAACTGAACTACCCTTAACGCACATCCTGTTACCTACTTCAATCTCATAATTATAAGTGACCCTTAAACCATCGTATTTTTCAACCCAAGTAGTAATCGAGACCACATCTCCGTATCTTGCAGGACTTAAAAAGGTTGCTTCCACACTAAGTACCGGTGAGAGTAAACCTTCCTCTTGTTCCATTTGCCTATAGTCAAGTCCTAAGCCATCCACCAAAGCGGTTCTTCCCAGTTCAAACCAAATCAAATAATTTGCGTGATATACTACGCCCATCTGGTCTGTTTCAGCATAACGCACCTTTGTTTCCGTTTTAAACTTCTTCAATTGCTTTCTCCTTCTTTCCCCAATAATTTACCACAATTAAGCCTAAAACAACTAAACCTAAGGCGAAAATCGCGATAAACGAAATTGATTCTTCCGGTAAGAACAAGGCCGAAAGAAGCGTACCGGAAATAGGTATAACAAAACGATATAACGTTACCTCCCCTGCCTTGTTATAACGTAGCAATGTATACCAAATGGAAAAGGCGGCCGCGGACAAAATAGCCGAATAGACTAATAATATCCAAAATAAAGACGTTGCCTGAAATGAATTTACCGTAAGACGTGGTGTACTTAGAACCAAAAGAACAAGGGATCCGAAAAAGAACTGATATGCATTTATAAGCACGGGATTCAGATCTTTTGCAAGCTTCTTAGCTTGAAAAGTTCCATAAACGCTGGCCACTCCCGAAAGTAGCATAAAGCCCTCGCCCTTAAAACTCAAGTTCCAACTAAAGCCATGACCGCCGCCTTGCCAATTTATTATAATAATCCCGGCAAAACCGGTTATTAAACCCACAACCTTACCGAGATTTAATCGATCATCCGCGTAAATAAAATGTGCAACTAGCACAACTAACAAGTTACCAAATACATTTAAAATAGCAGCTTTTATTCCTTCGGTATGGGCTAGTCCATTATAGAAAAAGTAATATTGCAACGCGGTTTGAGACAAACCCAAGAAAAACAGTGGTCTTAGCAAAGAACGCTTTATGCGTGTAGACTGCTTAAAAAGCATTCTGTAGACGCTGAATAATAAAATGGCGGCTAGAAAAAATCTTAGTCCTGCTAAAAACACTCTCGAGATGGTATCATTACCGTGTAACTGCAACTCACCATAGGTTAATTTAAGTACCGGAAATGCGCTACCCCATAAAACACAAGCAATTGTGGCCATTAAGGCCACAAAGTACTTGTTTGTCCATAAATTCTTGCTATTTCTATCCTTCATTGAGATTCTCCACCATCTTGAAATCTTTAACGAAGTGATACAATAAGCGCACACCGACGCCCGTTGCACCCTCTTTTAAATAGTCACCGGATTTTGATGCAAAAGAAGTTCCGGCAATATCCAGATGGATCCAAGGTGTGTCTTGCACAAAAGCCCCTATAAAAAGC
>DUPA01000134.1 GCA_012838515.1 Natronincola sp.
ACAAGGCACAATGACTCGACAGCACGTGCAAATTGCTTTAGAATACGCATTAAAGGAAATGGGACTCGATTAATTAATTGAATAGGTTGGATGTGATTACATGAAGTTTGTATTAGTAAATGATGATGGGATTTTTGCTCCCGGGATGGATGCACTTTTAGATAGTGTTCGGGGAAAAGCTGATACAACGGTTATAGCCCCCGCCCAAGAACAAAGCGGTATGAGTCAGGCAATTACCGTCCATCATCCGTTACGATTAACAGAAGTTGAACGTGGTTTCATGCTCGACGGAACCCCGGCCGATTGCATTAAAATGGCCATCCAAGGGCTTAATTTACAACCTGATTTTATTTTATCCGGTATAAATCTAGGCTCTAATTTAGGCACTGATGTACTGTATTCAGGAACAGTTGGAGCGGCTTTAGAGGGTACGTTATATGGGATTCCCAGTCTGGCCTTTTCACTTTGCGGTTCTCGCGAATTTTTGCCAGTGGCAAGTGAAGTGGTAAAGATGTTACTTTTCGAAAACCCTGGTTTTTTAAAAGATCGTTCTCTTTTACCGCATGAAGGAATCCTCAATATTAATATCCCCGCTTGTTCCTTAGAAGAAATAAAAGGTATAAGAGTAACTCGGATGGGTATTAAGAAATATGACGGAATAATGGAAAGGCGTGAGGACCCCAGAGGAAGAACCTATTATTGGATGGGTGGCTTTCCTTCAAGTCTGCAAGTTGACGATCTAGACATTGATCTTGTAGCCGTTAAACAGGGATACATATCAATTACTCCTTTGCACTTTGATCTAACATTTCGGGACGAACTTGAAAAGCTTCGAGGTGTTATCTCCAATTAAGTGTATACAACTATATTCATCTTTTCTGTATAGTCCATTCATAGCCGAGCAATACTAAGGTAAGAGGTGGGGTACCTTATGAAAACAAAAATTGAACTCGGTGATAGGGCGCATTATGTAGGTTCGCTGCCTAAAAACGGCGAAATGTATGATTTCTATAAAATTGAGGTTGCCGGTCATGTACGATATATTTATGTTCAAGCCAATCCCGAGCGTGATTTAGACCAAATGTGAGCGGGACTTTTAACTTTGTTTTTCTTTTTTAGCAGGAATAAAGACTTTTATGCCCAAATAAAGCCAAGAATGGTAATATAAATTTGGAGGCATGTGCATGGGCTTTTTAGCTAGATTATTTTCTCGTGGAAAGGGACAAACAAGGGCGAAACAAGGGTATACGTCAATAGAGCGTCCCCATGGTGTATGGGTTTATTTTAAATGTCATAATTGTGGCGAAAAAATCCCACTTAGATTAAGAACAACAAGCGAAATACAAAAAAGAGAAGGTCCAGATGCTGAACTTGGGCCAGGCACTCTTTTTGTTACAAAGACAATAGTGGGGAACGAGTGCTACCAGAGAATCGAAGCCACTATTGATTTCGATTCGCGTTACAATGTGGTTAGTAGTGATGTTAAAAATGGAGAATTAATTACAAAGGCCGAATTTGAACGGAAAGACGAGCACGAATAAGTGCCCGTCTTTTTTTAATATATTCTTCTAAACACACCTATTACTTTACCAAGAATAAGAACTTCTTTAACGATAAACGGTTCCATGCTCGAATTTTCCGGCTGCAAGCGCACGTGATCACCTTCGTGGTAGAATCTCTTTACCGTCGCTTCGTCATTGTCAACCATGGCCACAACTATATCCCCATTGCGTGCAGTATTTTGTTTAGCAACCAAAACATAGTCGCCATCTAAAATGCCTGCCTCAATCATACTATCTCCTTTAATGGTTAAAATAAAGACATCTTCATGATCAACAAAATCATGGGGAATAGGATAATATTCCTCTATGTTTTCCACTGCCAAAATTGGATTACCAGCGGTAACGCGACCTAGTACGGGAACATCTATGGCCCGTGCTTTAGGTGCACTGTCATCTTTTAGAATTTCAATAGTTCTAGGTTTTGCAGGATCTCTTCGGATATAACCTAAGTCTTCCAATTTACAAAGGTGACCATGCACAGTTGAACTGGAGTTTAACCCTACCGCTTGACCAATTTCTCTGACTGATGGGGGAAAGCCTCTACGGTCTACCTCTTCTTTGATAAAGTCTAAAATGCTTTGCTGGCGCTCTGAGATTTTTTGCATCTTTAAACCTCCTAGGTCTCTTTGCTAAAATCATATTTATTATAACATACTAAACTTGACCTAGTCAAACAATTGTTCTGTTTTTGCTTGACAAAACAAGTGTTCTGTTATAAACTAAAACCATAACCGGAACAGTTGTTCCCTTAGGAGGTAAAAATGATGAACTCAAAAATTCAAGACCTAGTTAGCACCGTTTCAGCTTTTGCTTTATTAGCCATGTTGATCATCACGTTGGTAGTTGTTGGGGCTAAATTGATTACTAATAATAGTTCTGTTTCCATGGCCGGTTTTGAATATGCAGACACACAGATTATCGTGCAGCCCGGTGATACACTGTGGTCAATTGCTAAAGATCAAATGCCTAATGAAGACCCAAGGGATGTCGTGGGAACAATTCGTGAGTTGAACAGGCTAGAAACGGCAAATATTTATCCCGGACAAGTTTTAACCTTACAAGTAAAGCAAGCAGTTAGGCCTGTACATATGGTCACTAATAATTAGTTGTTTAGAAAATAGTAGAATACGAAATGATTTCCCCGGAATATCTTATATGGATATCTGGGGTATTTTTTGCTTTCAAAAGTCTTCTTTAACTTTACTTCGCATAATGGATATTATGTAAACTAAAGAAGGAAAATTAAAATGGCCGGAATTCGGTATTCAAATTTTACTCCCCCACAGTTTGAAAATCAAGAGAGCTTTATTTTCTTATTAGTATTATGCAAAATGGAGCAGTCAATTTTAAGACCGCTCCATAATATTTTTACAGCTGCATATTCATTACTTCACGTACTTCCTCTAACGTACTAATTGCTTCTTCTCTGGCGGCTGCAACTCCATCTTTTAATACTTGACGAATGTACCCAGGATCTTTTTCGAGTTCTTTTCTCTTTGTTCTGTGTTCTCTTAGGTAATCGTTAAGGGATTCGGTGAGCATGGCCTTCAACTGACCTCCTCCACCATTACCTATATCTCCGGCCACATCTTCAGGTTTTCTTCCTGTACATAAAGCGATGAGCATTAAAAGGTTAGCAACTTCCGGTCTATTATCTGGATCATACGTGATAAAACGCTCCGAGTCTGTTTTAGCCCGTCTAATGAGTTTTGCCGTCTCGTCTTCATCGGCTGAAAGCATAATTGTGTTATTTCTACTTTTACTCATCTTTTGATCCCCATCAAGACCTAAAATAATCGGCGCTTCGCTCAAAAGTGGTTGCGGTTCGGGAAACACGGGGTTATCTTTGGCAAACCTATGATTAAATCTCCTTGCTATTGTTCTAGTAAGTTCTAAATGAGGAAGTTGGTCTTTGCCAACGGGCACCACATTTCCTTTACAAAAAAGAATATCGGCTGCCTGGTGTACCGGATAGGTGTACATACCGGCATTAATGGTTTTTTGCCCAGATGCAACAATCTCCTCTTTAACCGTTGGGTTTCTATCAAGCTCCGCATTGGTTACCAAAGTTAAAAACGGCAAAAGAAGCTGATTTAGCTCGGGCACATGACTATGTGGAAAAATGAAGGTCTTTCCATCTGTGGGATCAATTCCGGCAGCTAAATAATCGATCGTAAGCTGCCTAACGTTTTCCGATATTTCTTCAAAGGTATCACGATCGGTTAAGACTTGATAGTCAGCGATAATAATGAAGGTTGGAACCCCTAGCTTATGCAAACGCACCCTATTTTGCAAAGATCCAAAATAGTGACCGACATGCAACCTCCCTGTGGGTCTATCACCGGTTAAGATCTTGTACTTACCGGGGTTTTTTTGTAAATCTTCTTCTAGACGTCTACTTCTCTCTAAAGCAGCTTCAAATGTACCATAATCAACTTGCTCAGCGCACATTTATTTCATTCCTTTCAGTTATGTCAATAAAAAACGCCCCTAAAATAGGGACGAAAATTCCGCGGTACCACCCATGTTGACTGCCCTTTCGGAGCAATCCACTCTACCCTATAACGGAGGAGATCCGGCTTAACCTACTAGTTATTCAGTTAAGCAACTCAAAGGCCCATTCTCTTGCGTGTTTGTGTCAAGATTCCACCATCCCCTGACTCTCTAAAACAAAGTGACCAAGATACTATTCCTTTTCATAGTTTTTTCTATTAGTGTTATTATACTAAAGTGGGCTAAGTGAAGTCAAGAATTTAAGTTTTCAATTAATTATCACCAGGTAATAAAACTGATCTGAAGGTAACATGCTAAGCGTAAAGAAAACATATGCATTACCGTTAGGAGGATTGAATTCATGACAAATAAAATTAAGCTGTTTACTGATAGTGCGGCGGATGTGCCGTTAAACTATAGGGAGAAATATCAAATTGATGTTGTTCCATTGAGTATTATCTTCGGTGAAACTGAATTTATAGATCAGGTTACCCTTTCCATAGCGGAATTTTGGGATCGCCTGATAAATTCTGACGAACTTCCTTCAACCAACCAAGTTAATCCCCATCAATTTGCCGAAGCTTTTAAACCTTATCTAGATGATGGGTATACAATCTTGTATGTCGGACTTTCCGCAGCACTTAGCGGAACCTTTCAAAGTGCAAACATTGCTAAACAAATGTTAGAAACAGAAAATATTTATACATTTGATTCAAAATCCGCATCTCTAGGCGAAACCTTACTTTTGATTACTGCCGGCGAAATGATTGAAAAAGGTCATAATATTGAAGAAATTATGGTTGCACTTGAAGAGCAAAGATCCACATCTTTCGGTAATATTACTGTGGACTCACTGGATCACTTGGTTAGGGGAGGTCGCTTGAGTAAGGCGCAAGCCGTTGTGGGAGGCATGCTTAACATAAAGCCTTTGATAATCGTAAATCCCGATGGAACCATTGGTGCAGGCGAAAAAATCCGCTCAACAAAAAAAGCCCTGCAAACAATCGTTGCAAAGGCTAAAAACACTGCGGTCGACTTCTCAAAAAGAAGAGTTGGCGTTTTATACACCCATGGTACAGACCCCAAAGAGTTTGTTCAATTGGTAAAAACAGAATTACAGCCACTAGAAATCTTAGAAACGTTAATTGGCCCGGTTGCCGGAACTCACGTTGGACCTAGTGGAGTAGCCCTGTTCTTTTAAAGTTTTGGCAATAGGAATGTTAGCGTCAGCTAAATCATATTGATCAAGCCTCTCTAGTTCCACCCATGCACAGCTTGAGTGGACATGGAGGCTTATTTTACCTCCAGTGTAATCGGCTAGATAAGTAATTAGCAGAAAATCGCCGTGCTCGTAATGCATGTGCACAGCTTGATAAATGCGTTCAACTTCAACTGTGATTCCAAGCTCCTCTTCCACTTCTCTAACTATACATTCTTCAGGCGTTTCGTCGTTTTCAATTTTTCCGCCGGGGAACTCCCATTTGCCTGCCAAAGCACCTTCTTTACGCTGGCAAAGCAGCACTTTGTCATCATTTCTAATGATTGCTGCGAAAACAGGTAATGGCATTTCCATAACCTCCAAAAATAATCTATAATTGCTTTAAAAAGACCGGTTACCATTAACCGGTCTGAAAAATTCTAAATTGGTTGCGGGGGCCGGATTTGAACCGACAACCTTCGGGTTATGAGCCCGACGAGCTACCAGACTGCTCCACCCCGCGCCACTAGATGAATTCTATCTTAAAGTAAGGCTATTGTCAAGCGATCCATTTATCTAGACGTTCAGCGATTTGCTCTTTAGGCATTACTCCAACTAGACGATCGACCTCTTCCCCATCTTTAAAAATGACCATTGTGGGAATACTCATAACTCCGTATTGGCGGGCAGTATCTTGGTTATCATCAACATTAAGTTTAGCTACCTGTGCATTATCCCCGTAGTCTGCCGCCAATTCTTCGATGATCGGGCCAAGCATACGGCAAGGAGCACACCACGGCGCCCAAAAGTCAACTAAAGAAACTCCACTGTAATCTAAAATATCTGTTTTAAAATTATCATCCATAACATTCATTAACATGTAAAATCCCCCTTAAAACAAATTTCACTTTAATTATATACCCCTCGGGGGTATCTGTCAACCTTAAAGATCTATTCGTGTTTTGCATTTTATGTTCCTGCAAACCAGAAAATGCTCATCGTTTCTACACCTTAGGTACATAACCGTGCCACAGCTAGGGCAGCCATGTGTCATTGCTTGCGGATACTTTGTCTTAGAATCTGCTGAAGATGCTTCTTGTAAATGTCGAAAGACTTCAACTAAAAGCATGACATCATCTTTAGCCCTATGGCTATTAGCATAAGCATCTTGTAGCCCAAAATGATACATAAGATTACCCAAGCGGTGGCTTCCACCTCCGTGAGGATAAATACATAGCTTGGGGAACACTTGTCTACTTAACGATAAAGTATCTATACCTACCATGCCCAAATCTAATAAATTATTTCTTAAAAACATGGCATTTAAAAAGCCCCTGTCAAAAGGTAAATTGTGTGCAACCGGAGTACCCAACCCTATAAATTCTCTCACATCACCCGCTATTTCAGACTCTTTCGGTGCGTTAACTAACTGATCGTCTGTTAACCCGGTCAGCTCCACTATTTTAGACGGTAACTTTCTTTCCGGATTGATTAAGGTCTCATACTCATCAACTTTACCATCAGCGTCAATGGAGAACATAAATATCTCAATAATTCGATCGTCCTTTGGTTTTAATCCGGTTGTTTCAACATCTAGAAATACTAATCGTTCGGGAATCTCCATCAACCCTTCCTTGAGGTTTTGTTTAAGTATTTCTCGGAGAAAGAGAAAATCCCTCCCCCCGCAGTACAACACGGTGGAAGAGGGATCATTTGATTTTAGTAATCGTAGATTCGTTTTTCACCTGTAATTTTTTTGATTTCCGATATATTCTGTGAGACCTCTAGTGTTCCACGGTAAGTCCCATCTTTGTCTCTAACGGCAAAATAACGAATGTATACTAGTTTATCCCCCATCTGAATCCAAAAGTCTGCATCATTTTTCTTGCCGCTTTTAAAGTCTTGCAATATTTGCTCAACTATTCCCATTGAGGCCGGAGGATGGCAAAACTGCACTTTTCGACCGATAACTGCCCTGGCCCTTTCAAAAATTCGTTCCGGTCCGAGAGAAAAGTATCGCACTTCATCATTTTCATCCACATATGTGATGTCAATTGGTAGATGAGTCAGTATTAAATTTATCTGCTCAGGATTTAAGACCCCTACCTCTAGATCAATGCCTTCGGGTAACGAACCTTCTTCAACCCGACCTAAGTCTTTTTCTTTATAGACTCTTGCCATTGGGTCACCCAGTTGGACCTTTATTTCCGCCCATTCATCGTCACTGAAAGTCTCCTTGCACATGGGAAATAGAATATTTTCTTCTTTATAGATCATTTCAGAAATGGCTTGCAAGGTTGGAATGACTTTATCCATAATTGTACCGGTTAAAATGGCTGATGCTTTATTATCGGTTTTTGCCTTTAATAGCTCATTAATAAGTTTTAAATCAGCCCTAATTTCATCATGAATTCCCCACATTACAGAAGGAGGACCACTGATTCCGTGGCGTTCTAAATATGGGAAAAGAATATTTTCCTTTTTGGAGTAATGACCATCTAGATTCATTAGCTCACCATGTTTTGCTCTCCACTCATCTAATTGTGTTGAAATATCAGTACTTTCCTCTAGTCCTGCAATTTTGACAACCAAAGGTTTGATTTCATTTACAAGATTGGTTGTGTCAATATTTTCTTTCTTCAAAATGGAGACGGGATCATCCTCAGATATGGTGATCTCGTTTTCCGTCGCCTGTTGTTTATCCAATGAATCTTTAAAGACTGCAACGTGAACATCGCAAAGTTTTTGAATTTCCTCTATGGCCAGACCTTCGTTAACAAGTTCTTGCTCAATTTCACCTATTTCGGCGGCACCGACTTGGTCTAATAGATCGCCGAATCTTTCTTTGATTTCTTCCACATCTACACCATCGTGCAAATCACGAATAATATTCTTGAGTGTTTCTTTGCGCTGTAAAGCATCGTTTTTTAGTTGAGCCACTGCACTTCTCCCCTTTGTGTATTGATATATTTATTATACCCTACATTAATAAGTATGTCACTAAGGAATTATTCTTTTTAGATCCATAAATTCTTTTTTAAGATTGATTTTTTGAGTATTTATATTAAAAAAGGGTAATCTATAACTGAAATCTTCTTAAAGGAGGTCCACAATGTATCAAAATCAACCATCAAGAGGACAAAGAATGACTCAACCTCCCAGAATGCTTTCTACAAAAGATTGTGCATATTTAACCGATGCACTATCGTGGGAGCTTTTGGCGGCGAAGAAGGCACACACGTTTGCCATGCAATGTTCTGATGTTCAGGTAAAGAATCAGCTGGAGCAGATTGGGCAACTTCATCAAACCCATTACGACATTCTACTGAATCATCTAAATTCAGGAAAATCTGATCAGCAGTACTATGGAAACCAATATAATCAATAGTAAGGAGGATACTCATGCATAACCAAGGTGGTCAGTACGGAAGTTACCAACAGCGCTATAGCGGTTCACAGAGCCAAACAATCAAAAATCCCTCTACGCAAGTGAGTAAGGGTACTGAGATGAGCGATAGAGATAGATTGAATGACATATTATCAACGGAAAAATATTTAACGAGCAGTTTCAATACGTTTGTACTTGAAACCAGCAACAAAAACCTTTTCAACGATGTGCTACACATTCTAAACGAAACCCACCATGCTGCTAGGGATGTTTTTAACTTAATGTTTGAAAAGGGTTGGTATACACTAAAACAAGAGCAGCCTCAGCAAATTGCTAAGGAATATCAAAAGTTTTCGGGGTATGAAAGTCAATTTGTGGGACACAATCACAATCAACATCAAAATCAGTTTAGCACGGGCCAAGACTACTACCCAAGAGATTACTAGAAGAAAGTTAAAATGCTAGGTCGTATGATCTAGCGTTTTTCTTATCGGGAGATGCTATGAAACCACAGATATTACCGGAAGATTTGAAACTGAATTGGTTAACGGCGAAAGCCATGGAAGAGCGCCTAAATCACAGTACATCTAGACTAATTTGGGGCGAAGGTAACCCCACCGCCCCACTTTTTGTCGTTTTGGATAATCCCGGAGCCAGAGAAAACAAAGATGGAGTGCCATATCTATGCGGAACGAGAGCAACCTTGCTAAATACCCTTTTGGACGTCGGTATTGAGCTAGAGCAAATTTACGTTAGTTTTTTTCTAAAATCGAGACCCTTAAAAAAATATAATAAAGAGATGGCCAGAGCCACCTCTTTATTATATTTAAGACAACAAATTGAATTACACAAAAGCCGTAAGGCGAAGACCAAATTTACTGGAAATTTTCAAAGAAGATTTAAGTATGGTTAGCCCGCTTGTAACATTAACCAACCATTAATCACGAAGTATAGTGAAAATGCAAATATAAAAAATCCCAGTGTCATAATTAGTCGTTGGTAAATAAGATCACTTATAAGAGATTTCCCTTTGGCAATTGCGGCAGATACTGAAGAAAACCAGACGAAGTCAGATAAAATGTGACCGAAATAAAATAAAAGCACTCCTAAAAGCCCTAAATCATATGATTGACGAATTGATTCTATACCGGTAGATGACCACCAAAGAATCCAGTAAGGATTTGTTACACTAACTAGTGCACCCGCTAAAATAGGATTACGCGTCCTCCCCTTATCTTTCGCCTCCTGCGACTTTTCCAAGCTTACGGTTTTATATACACCGGATCTAATCATGCCAATGCCCATCCAAGCAAGAAAAGCTCCGCCAATTAAACCAATTAAACCGGCTATCAGCGGCTTTGAAAAAAACTCTTTCGCTCCGAATACTAGAAGTAGTATGAGGACAAGTTCTAAAATTGCGTGACCTACCACAACTAAAGGACCGGTTATCCATCCTTTTTTAAGGCTCCCTTCAATGGTAACCCCTAGCATTGGTCCGGGCATTATTGCTCCTGAAAAGCCAATTATAAATGATGTTAAAAATACTCCGAGAAACAGCATGATTAGCCCTTCCTTCTAAAATACTGAAATAGCATACCAAAATAATTTCGAGTAAATTAGAGGAAGTCCTTCAAACCTAAAGTATCACCACTTACTACTCAAAACAATTTTCTTCCTTCTTTATTTGAATTGTTCCCTGACTTATTTCCACAAATCCACTATTATGAGTAAAGATCGGTTTGTGTTCAAGCCATGTTTACACTTCAAATTTGGTTCTTAAGCCATAATCCCAAACCTTTAGAGTGAAATTGACTGTTGCTTGTCTAGTGTTTCCTCCTAATCTAGTTACGGACATAACAGCTTTACCAGATATAACAAATGTATTGGGGTTTTCCGGTGTAGGGCATGTATCGATAAATTTGCATTTTACTTTTAACCCTTTCTTTATTGGGTATATAGCCTACTCCACAACCTTTTAAACAGCGCTGAAGTTTTTCCCCTTCGGCATTCAAAATATGGGCAAGACCCATTTCTTATAAAGCTATAGAAGCTAACAACATAGTTATGGGCCCGCCACGATCAAGTTCGATGTTAGGTGTAATATCGGGAATATTTGACATTGACATGATTCCATCCTTCTTTTCTTCGTTTTATTTTATTATCTTTAACTTTATAGGCGCTTTAAAACGAAAACATAGAACCAATTAGGGTTTGTATCATAAAATACAAGGAAGCAAAAAATGTTGAGGAGGTTATTTAAATCTCACAACCAACTTTCCCGGATTTACCAGATCCAATAACTCGGGAAGATGCCATTTCGTTAATACTCACGTCTATAGCCATGGAAGAACTGGGCTTAAGTCACATCATCAATGCAGAAGGCGAAAAGATTCAATTTGCTCTAGGAACTATTCCGGGTGTAACTGCTCCCCCCGCAACTATTGAAGATATTCTTGCAATTAACGAAAGTGTTGGGGACGTTCTAAGCAACATAACACAGTATCAAATGTTTTTGAATTCTTCGGTGATGCAAGGACCTACCGGTGCCACAGGACCAACGGGCGCGCAGGGGAGCAATAGGACCCATCGGACCTACAGGTGAAACCGGTGCAACTGGTCCCACAGGATCACCGGGACCAAATCCTTCTAGCGCAGCTGGGTTCGCCGCGAACACTTCCGGAGCAGTAATCAGTACTTTATTGAGGACTATATTAGTTCCTTCGCCTAATAGACATGTTCTATCATCTGACATCGTACTCAATAGATTTAACACTGTTTTCACGGTAAATACACCTGGACGTTACAGAATTTCTTGTCAAATGAATGTAACATTAGAGCTATTACTCCGCAGTAGGTTACTGATTAACGGATCAGCTTATACACCATCGGTGATTAGTCCGATGCCAAGTAAAGCAAGCTTTCATAATGAAGTAATTGTTGATCTAGCTAGTTCCTCAACTGTTACACTTGAGCTCTACGGATTATTGGGAACTGTTATTCTTTTAAAGAATTCTATAGGTGCCTCATTTCAGTTAGGAGGAGAAAATAGTGATTGAAATAAGTCTCTGTATGATCGTTAAAGATGAAGAGAAAGTTTTAGGTCGTTGCCTAGATTCGGTAGCACATTTAGTAGAAGAAATAATAATTTTAGATGCCGGTTCTAGTGATAAAACCAAAGATATTGCCAAAAATTATACTGAGAAAATCTATGATTTTAAGTGGATAGATAACTTTGCTGTTGCACGAAACAAATCATTTAGTTACGCAACCAAAGACTATATTTTTTGGTTAGATGCTGATGACATTCTAACTGAAGATGCGCAAAAGCAATTAGTCGAACTAAAAAAGACATTAGAAAAAGATGTGGATTTTGTCTCAATGATTTACAATCTCGCTTTTGATGAATATGGTAATGTTAGTTTCTTTTTGAGACGTAATCGGTTAGTTAAGCGAAATAGAAACTTTAAATGGCATGGATACGTTCACGAATATTTGGAGGTCTATGGTAAAGGTTATCACAGTGATGTGGCTATAACTCACAAAAGCTCCGGAGGATTTAGTGATCGGAATCTAAGGATTTATGAGAAAATGCTAGAAAATAACGAGGAATTCACGCCCAGGGATCTTTATTATTATGGTAACGAACTTTTTGATCACCGCAAATATTCTAAAGCTATCCAAGTTTATAAAAGGTTTTTAGATGATAACAAAGGATGGATTGAAGATAATATAGCTTGTTGTGGCAAGATGGCTGATTGCTACTACCATCTCGGTGATGAAGAGAAGGCCATGTCGAGCATATTGCGTTCGTTACGCTACGATGGCCCAAGGGCAGAATTTTGCAATCGCATAGGTAATTATTTTCTTAGCAAAGACAATTATCTCACAGCTATTTTTTGGTATAAGTTAGCTACTCAAATAAAACAAGGTAAATACCATTTAGGGTTTTCAAATCCGGCCTACTCCACTTGGGTTCCCCATCTCCAACTTTGCGTCTGTTTTAGTAGATTAGGTGCCTATAAACTCGCCTATCTGCACAATGAAGCAGCAA
>DUPA01000135.1 GCA_012838515.1 Natronincola sp.
ATTAAGTATGCTTGATTTGGGTTTAGAAGATCGCCTTACTACGCAAGTTGGACTTTTATCAGGTGGTCAAAGGCAGGCGTTGACTTTGCTTATGGCTACCCTTAGACAGCCTAAGCTTTTGCTTTTAGATGAGCACACGGCGGCACTTGATCCAAAAACGGCCGAGAAGGTTTTAGATCTAAGTGATAGAATAATTAAAGAAAACGAGCTCACAGCTTTAATGGTGACCCATAACATGCGTGATGCCATCAAGTATGGAAACCGCTTAATCATGATGCATGATGGAAATATTGTTTTAGATATTAAGGGTGAAGCAAAGCAGAAGCTCACTGTGGAGTACTTACTTAATCGTTTTGGTCAAGTAAGTGGGCAAGAATTTACGGAAGATCGGGCTCTGCTAGCATAATTAGTATATTTTGGACCGGAATTTACGAAAGGTGCATCTAAATTGGCACCTTTCTTTTTTCCTAGGAAAAAAACTCCTTGACATTCTCTTTTTTAAGGTTTATGATTGTTTTAATAACAAAAGGCGTTGACCGAGAACTAGTAATTTTACCACGCGTCCTTCAGAGAGCTTTTGGTTGGTGAGAAAAAGCAGGATTTAGGTAAGATGAATACATCTCGAGAGCTACACACCGAATAATATTTTGATAATATTTAGTAGGCTGTGTCGGAATCCTACCGTTATCATGGAGAAGCAATGATGGTTGCTTACTGAGGTTGTATTTTGTGCAACAAAAACAAGGTGGTACCGCGAATTAGAACTCGCCCCTGTTATGATACGGGAGGCGGTTTTTTTGTATCAAAATGCACAAAACCATCAAAAATTAACTTCGAGGAGGAGAAAAGATGAACAGAAAAACATTTTTTTTGACAGTGTTGTTAGTTATGGTGGTTTTGGCTTATACTGGCGTCGTTATGGCTGCCGGTAAGACGATAGGCATTATTCAGTATGTTGAGCATAACGCGTTAGATGCATCCCGCGAAGGCTTCATCAAAGCCTTAGAAGATAGTGGATTTGTTATTGGAGAAGATGTAGATATTGATTACCAAAACGCGCAAGGTGATGCGGCAAATTTATCTACGATAAGTGACAGATTTGTTGCTAGAAAAGTTGATTTAGTATTAGCGATTGCTACTCCTGCGGCCCAATCAATAGCAGGTAAAACCATGGATATTCCTATTTTGGCAACGGCAGTTACCGATTTTGAAGTAGCGAGACTGGTTGATTCAAATGAAGTTCCAGGTGGAAATGTTACGGGAACTACAGACATGAATCCCATTAGGGATCAAATAGCACTTTTGTTGGAATTGGTTCCGGAAGCAAAGAAAATAGGGCTTTTGTACACCTCGAGCGAAGATAACTCGGTTTTGCAAGCACAAATTGCCAAAAAGATTATCATGGATTTGGGGCTCGAGTATCAAGAGGTCACAATCTCTAACTCAAACGAAGTGCAGCAGGCCGCGCAATCTCTAGCACGCAAGGTGGATGCTTTGTATATTCCCACAGACAATATCGTTGCCTCTTCTATGCCCGTTGTTTATGGGGTATCAGTAGACGCTAAGCTGCCTGTGATTAATGGGGAAGAGAATCAAGTGGTTAATGGCGGTTTAGCCACCTTAGGTGTTAATTACTTTGATTTAGGATACCAGACCGGTTTAATGGCTGTGAGAATCTTTAATGGTGAGGAGCCGTCCACCATGCCAATAGAGGGAGCCAGAGGATTTGATTATATCATTAATGGTGGAGTAGCCGAAGAGATAGGGCTCGCCATCCCCGAACACCTTTTAGAGCATGTTGTTCATTTTTAGATCGATAGTAGAAAAATCGATTAACCGAAAGGTTGATCGATTTTTTTACAGGATAAGCTAGTGAAAAGAGGAAATATGTAAAGAATAATCAAAGCGGGTAAATATAGTGTTATACAAAATTTCAACTAGAAAGGGAAAGTTATGGATTTAATTATTAGAAATGCTAAGTTGCGTGATAAAAAGGAACTATACGATCTCGGTATTGAAAATGGGAAGTTTACGCAAATAGAAACTACGATCAAAGACGAGGGAAAACAAGAGATTGATGCCGGGGGAAACTTGGTTATTCCACCGTTTATAGAATCTCATGTGCATTTAGACTCTGCCTTGACTGTTGGTAACCCGCGTTTTAATGAAAGTGGTACCCTTTTAGATGGAATCGCCATATGGGGTGAATATAAAGAAGGAATAACTAAAGAACGAATCAAGGCAACGGCTAAGGAGACAATTCTTTGGGAAATGGCAAATGGAGTATTACGCATTAGAACACATGCAGATTCAACTGAACCGAATTTACTAACTGTGCAGGCACTGTTGGAATTAAAAGAAGAGATGCGAGATTATGTTGATATTCAGGTTGTGGCTTTTCCGCAAGATGGGATACTTGCCCACCCGCAATCTGCCGAACTTCTAGAGAAGGCAGTAAAGATGGGTGCAGATGTCATCGGTGGAATACCGCAAGTGGAATTTACGAGAGAAGATGGGATCCGTTCAATTGAAATAGTCTTTGAACTGGCCCAGAAATATGAAAAGCTCATTGATATTCACACAGATGAGACAAGTGATGACCAATCACGCTTTGCGGAAGTCATTGCGAAGCACGCTGTTTTAAGCGGTATGGAGGGTATGGTTACGGCAAGTCATACAACTGCCATGCATAATTACGATAATGATTATGCTGCTAAGTTAATTGGTCTACTGAAGAGAGCTGAGATTAATATTATCACAAACCCGGCCTCAAACGCGCTATTGCAAAACAGGTTAGATGGTTATCCACGAAGAAGAGGACACACCCGAGTTGACGAGCTTTTGCACGCCGGTGTTAATGTTAGTATCGGTAATGACAATATAATGGACCCTTTTGGACCCTTAGGAAAAGGAAGCATGTTGCAATCGGCTAATCTTTTAATTCATACTGCACATTTAAGTGGAAGTAACTTAATTCCCAAGGTTTTTGATTTAATTACCATAAACGGAGCCAAAACACTAAATCTAACTGACTATGGTATTGAACTTGGAAACCAAGCAGATCTTGTCATTTTAGATGCTAAGGATGAATATGAGGCTCTTCGGTTATTGAGTGAGGCTATCTACGTTGTTCGCAAGGGTAGGGTTGTTGTGGAAACTAAAGTTGCTGAAAGGGAAATCACCTTAGGTTCGGAAACTGTAACCGTTGATTTTAAACGCTAAAGAAAAAAGTTTACTAAAAGTGTTAAGAAGATTGACACGAATATACTTGGAAGCATGTTGCCCACAGATATCTTGGTGAGTTTAAGCATGTTTAGTCCGATTGCTAGAATTAAGATGCCCCCCGTTGCTGTTATTTCCAAAAGCACGGGGTCACTTAATATTGGAGCGATAAAAGTTGCCAAAAGCGCAATGGCACCTTGGTAAAGAAAAACAGGAAGGGCAGAAAAAGCGACACCCATACCTAACGACGCGGCAAAGAAGATGGCTGAAATGCCGTCTAGCATTGACTTTGCAAATAGCACGCTATGATCGCCTTGCAAGCCACTATTTAAACCACCGATTACGGCCATGGCGCCGATACAATAAACCAATGTTGCCGTTAAAAATCCTTGAGTAAATGTGTTGCTCCCATCTGGCCCATCTTTAGGCTTCATACTTTTTTGCAAGCGATCTCCTAATTTAGCTAATTGTTTTTCTATATTTAATAGTTCTCCAATGATGCTTCCGATGATTAAAGAAGCGAAAGGAAGAATTATATTTGATGTTTGTAATGCCATGGAGATCCCGATAATTATAACGGCTAAAGAAACGGCATGCATAATAATGTCTTTGATGTTCTCGGGAAAACTAACAATGTTACCGAGAAATGCACCTAAGATTATGGCAAGAGCGTTAATGATGGAACCCAATAGAACCAAGGCAAAGCCCTCCAATATTCGAATTATCTGGTACGTTTCGACTTTTAACTGACTATCCCTGCCGATTAGAGATGTAATTCCTTTGGTGTTGCCACAAAAAGTTTTAAGATGTCAAGCCATAAATCCTCTTCTTCAACATCAAAACCTGCTTTTTCCAGATTGAATTTAGTTGTCCTATTTATATTGGCCCCGGAAACTTTGACAACTAGGGGATTGGCAACATTCATTATTTTATTAAGTACAGGTTTATCCGATAGGACATGCTCTAACATAACTAATCTTCCGTGGGGTTTGAGAACCCGTTTGATTTCACTTAGTCCCAACAAAGGGGCGGGAACTGAGCAGAAGACACAACTGGTGAGCACGGTATCAAAAGTATGATCGTCAAAAGAAAGGTTCTGCGCATCCATTTCGAGAAGTGTGACGTTAAGTTCCAGTTCGTTAACGAGATTGTGGGCATGCCGTAACATTTTTGAACTAAAATCTATGGCTGTAACTTGATGTTCAGGTGAATAATAAGGAAGATTTGCTCCTGTACCAACTCCTATTTCCAGAATCTTCGTGCCTTTAATCATAGTGAAGGGCTTTTCTCGCCATTTATTAGTTCCTTTAGTCATGGCTCTATCCATGAAATTGAAAACTCCGGCGATCCGATCATATCTACGCCGGATCTTTTCACTATGTTCCATTTTCCCACCTCTATTCCAATAGTGTTTTCTCCTCTTGCGTGCAAGTATCCTTCGCCGCAACCTAACAAAGAGGTCCCAAATAACAAATGGAAAAGGGTATACACTTAAGAAATTGGTCATGGAAACGATATAATATAGTAAATAGTGACTTATTGCAGGGGTTGTAAGATATGAAAAAACTCGCCGTGGGCATTCTGGCTCATGTAGATGCAGGTAAAACCACGTTATCAGAAGGTATGCTATATCTTAGCGGTAAGATTCAGACGCTTGGCCGTGTAGACAAAAAGGATGCCTATTTAGATACCCATGATTTAGAACGCAAGCGGGGCATAACGATCTTTTCAAAGCAAGCCATATTTGACCTCGGTGATACTGAGATTACTCTTTTGGACACGCCGGGACACGTGGATTTTTCCACCGAGATGGAACGGACACTTAGGGTTCTTGATTATGCGATTTTAGTGATCAGTGGTGCTGACGGTGTACAAGGGCATACGAAAACCGTCTGGCAGCTTCTTTCCTTATATAATATCTCCGTTTTTTTGTTTGTTAATAAAATGGATCAGCCGGGAACAAGTAAAAGTGTCTTACTGGAGAAGTTGAAAGATGAGCTTAGTGAAGTTTGCGTTGATTTTAGTTTAGACGGAACGGAGCAATTTTATGAAGAGCTAGCCCTCTGTCACGATGATTTGATGGATGATTTTATTAATAATGAAACCATTGATATGAGGCGGATTATAAAGGCAATCTCAGAGCGAAAGGTATTCCCTTGCTTCTTTGGTTCTGCCTTAAAACTTGAGGGCGTAGGGGAATTCATGGAGGGACTGTCGAAATACACCGAAGAAATGGAATATCCCGATGAATTTGGAGCCCAAGTATTTAAAATCTCCCGTGATGAGCAGGGGCAACGATTAACACACCTAAAGGTTATAGGGGGTAGCCTTGAAGTTAGGGACCCCGTAATTAGTGAGGAATGGGAAGACAAGGTCAATGAGATCCGTCTATATTCGGGGGAAAGATATGAAATTATAAATTCTGTTGGGGCGGGTTCCATTTGTGCAGTGACAGGATTATCGCAAACTAGACCAGGTGAGGGTTTAGGTATAGCGAACCATTTTCAAGCACCCATATTAGAGCCGGTTTTGGCTTATCAAGTACGATTGCCGAAAGGTATTGATGCTAAAGAAATACTACCTAAACTAAGGGAAATAGAAGAGGAAGATCCGGAATTACGCATTATTTGGAATGAGGAGTTGCAAGAGGTCCAAGTTCAGCTCATGGGTGAAGTTCAGATTGAGATTTTACAAAGTCTTATAAAGCGAAGGTTTGGTATTGCGGTTCAATTTGATGCCGGCGAGATTCTGTATAAAGAAACTATTACAAATACGGTTGAAGGCGTGGGTCACTTTGAACCACTCAGGCATTATGCTGAGGTTTTATTACTTTTGGAGCCCACGGAATTGGGCAGTGGGTTACAGTATGTTGTTGAGTGCAGTGAGGATCTTTTGCCTAAAAACTTGCAAAGATTGATATTAACCCACCTTAAAGAGAAGGTGCACAGAGGTGTGCTTACGGGTTCGCCGATTACTGACCTGAAAATTACTTTAATTGCTGCTAGATACCATCTTAGTCATACTCAAGGTGGTGATTTTAGAGAGGCAACCTATAGGGCTGTTAGGCAAGGTCTGAAGATGGCAAAGTCCACTTTGCTTGAACCGTATTACTCGTTTCAGCTTGAGGTTCCAGAAACGGCAGTGGGAAAGGCCATAACCGATATTGAACGCATGCAAGGTGTTTTTGAGATAGGGCAAGCGAGTAACGGTACGGTTATTTTGGAGGGAAGCGCACCCGTTGTTAATATGCAGAATTATCATAGAGAAGTACGGGCTTACACCAAAGGAGCAGGCACCCTTTCGTGTAGTTTTTATGGATACAAACCATGCCATAATCAAGAAGAAGTGGTTGTGAGAATAGGTTATAATTCGGAAAAGGATCTTAGTAACCCAACCGGCTCGGTCTTTTGCTCTCAAGGATCGGGATTTTATGTTCCGTGGGACAAGGTTAGAAATTATATGCATCTAGATAGCTCTTTACCGAAAACACAGATGGAATCTCACGATGTAAGCGGTGGAAGAAAGTACAATGATTACTCGTTGCATGATGATATGGGCTATGAATTTTTGGAGGGTGCCGGTGGTAGAAACCGAGGGGAGAAACAAAACTGGAAAAAAAGAACCGAAAATAGGACAATCGAGAGCCCACAAACGAAATCCACTGAAGCGGTAAGAGAAGACTACTTGCTTGTGGACGGATATAATGTCATCCACCAATGGCCTGAGTTAAAAGAGTTCGCCGACGAAGATATGGATATTGCCCGAATTAAACTTTTAGATGCTTTGGCCAGTTATCAAGGTATAAGAATGTGCAAGATCATTGTTGTCTTTGATGCATATCGGGTTCCAGGGCATTTAGAAACAGTCTATCAGCATCATAATATCCATGTAGTGTTTACCAAAGAGGCGCAAACGGCAGATGAATATATTGAAAAGTTTGCCCATGATTTTCATAAGAGGTATAATATCAAAGTTGCCACATCCGATGGTTTGCAACAAGTCATAATTAGAGGGGCAGGCAGTACCCTATTATCTGCAGGAGAACTACGGGAAGAAGTGAAACAAGTTGCAGAAAGTTTATTGCGTCATTACTCCGGCGAGTACAGATTGGACAAAACACCTCTAGAAGATGTACTTTCCAGTGATATAATGCGCTTGATGATCGACTTGAAAGAGGGGAATTAGGGTCAAAATACCATGGTTTTCCGCAAAAGAAATTAATTAATTTAGGCAAAAATATAATTATATAATCGTCTAAACACGATGTCAATACTTAATTTGAGTTTTATTCAAATTTATGTTATGATGATAGAGAACTACCTTGAAAACTCGTATGAAGATACGGGTTTTTTAAGTAGTTTAAAATAAAAAAATGGAGGAACCTAAATGGATTTGTTAAACCAGCAAGTAACACATGATAGTTTTGGTCAAGGTACAGTTGTTGAGTATAATGATTCATATATAAGAGTTGACTTTCCTAAAGGTGAAAAAAGATTCATCTATCCCGATGCATTAGGGGAATTCCTTTTTTTAGTTGATAAAAAAATAGCCGCCAAGGCCAAGAATTTCAAGGCAAAGATCGAAGCGAAAAGGGAAGAAGAGAGAATTGTCCAAGCTAAAATGGACGCCATTGAAGAAGAAAAGAGACGGCGTCGTTTAGAGCGCGAACAGATTATGAAAAACCACAAACTTTCCCCAGTGTCGCAAGCAGCATTTTGGGTTGATGAAGAAGAAGCGGACGTGGTCTTTTCGGATTGGCAGGTTTTTACGGGTCTGAGAATGAGCGGTAAAAATGAAGGTAAGCCAAATAAGCTAGTGCGTTTAC
>DUPA01000136.1 GCA_012838515.1 Natronincola sp.
AAGGTAAAGAAGTAGAAAGACTTTTGTACCATGACCCCGAGACCCAAGAGGTCTTTTCACGGGAGAAGGATATTCCTTTTTATAAATATCAAAATAGAGTGGCCTTAGCAAATTGCGGTGTTATCGATCCAGATGATATTAGGGCTTACTTAGCCCATGATCAAGGTTATCAAGGGCTTGCAAAGGCTTTAGAGAAAATGCCTGCCGAAGTCATCGATCTGATCTTAGAGGCTAATTTAAGAGGTCGAGGCGGCGGCGGATTCCCTGCCGGTCAAAAGTGGAAGATCGCGGCGGAACAAGATGCCGATCAAAGATACATTATCTGTAACGGTGATGAAGGTGATCCCGGTGCTTTTATGGATAGAAGTATCATGGAAGGTGACCCCCACGCTGTTTTAGAGGGTATGTTGATTGCTGGTTACGCAATCGGTGCCGGTGCCGGGTATATCTATGTAAGAGCTGAGTATCCCTTGGCAATTACACGCCTGGAAAAAGCCATAGCTGATGCGAAGCGCCTTGGTCTACTTGGCGATAATATCTTAAATTTGGGTTTTTCCTTTGAAATTTACATTAAAGAAGGTGCAGGTGCTTTTGTATGCGGCGAAGAAAGTGCCTTGATTGCCTCAATTGAAGGTGGCAGAGGCATGCCTAGACCTAAACCGCCATTTCCTGCAGTTTCAGGCCTTTGGAGTAAGCCCACCATTATTAATAACGTTGAAACCTTGGCGAATGTTCCGAAAATAATGGCTAAAGGTGTAAAGTGGTTTAAAGATATGGGTACAGAAGATAGTCCGGGTACTAAGACTTTTGCCCTTACAGGTGAGGTTGAAAACACCGGGTTGATCGAAGTACCAATGGGTCTAACTGTAAAGGATATAGTCTTTAAAATCGGAGGCGGCATCCGCGGTGGTCGTAAGTTTAAAGCGGTACAAATCGGTGGCCCTTCCGGTGGATGTCTCACAGAAGAACAGCTTGATATTACTTTGGATTTTGACTCTTTACGAGAAGTGGGAGCCATGATTGGTTCAGGCGGACTTGTGGTAATGGATGAAAACACTTGTGTGGTTGAGGTGGCCCGCTTCTTTATGAATTTCATCCAGCATGAATCTTGCGGAAAATGTACTTTTTGTAGAGAAGGTACTTTACAGATGCTAAATATACTACAACGCATAGTAGATGGCCATGGCGTTGAGGAGGACTTAGATCTCTTAATTGAACTTGGGGAAATGGTGCAATTAGGCTCCTTATGCGGTTTAGGAAAATCAGCTCCTAACCCCGTGCTTTCCACTTTAGAGAATTTTAGAGATGAATATTTAGCTCACATTGTAGACAAGCGTTGTCCCGCGGGAGTATGCCAAAGCTTACGACGTTTTGTAGTTATTGAAGAACTTTGTAAGAGCTGCGGCTTATGTAAGCGAGTTTGTCCTGTGGATGCCATCACAGGCGAACGGGGCGTACCTTATGTAATTGATCAAGAAAAGTGTATTAAATGTGGTGCTTGTGTTGATGCTTGCCGCTTTAAAGCGATTGGGGAGGTGTCCTAATGAGTTGGTTATTAGTTAATGGTCAAAGCGTTGTCTTAAACGGTGAAAAGAGTGTTCTAGATGTTGTACGTAAGGCCGGGGTAGATTTGCCCACACTTTGTTATCACCCGGAACTTACTATTCATGGGGCATGTCGACTTTGCATGGTGGAGATTAAAAACAGGGGAATTGTGGCAGCGTGTCATACGCCCCCTGAGCCCGGAATGGTTGTTAGTACCCACAGTGCTATTTTGCGAAGAGTTCGTAAAATGGCTTTAGAACTACTCTTGGCACGGCACGATCGTGAGTGCACGAGCTGCTCCAGAAGCGGTCATTGCTCGCTACAAGACATGTCATCTCGTTATGGTATTTCCGATGTTCGCTTTAAGCAAGATCAAGAA
Organism: Natronincola sp.; assembly: GCA_012838515.1. Classification (GTDB taxonomy): domain Bacteria; phylum Bacillota; class Limnochordia; order Darwinibacteriales; family Darwinibacteriaceae; genus DUPA01. Next base: position 1,925 of record DUPA01000136.1, read on the forward strand.
GATCATCTGCCAATTGATGATAGCTCTATTATAATTCGTGATCCTAATAAGTGTATTCTTTGCGGAGAATGTGTCCGTATTTGCGATGAAGTTCAGGGCATAGGTGTTTTCGGTTTTGTAAATCGCGGTGCCAAAATGCAAGTAACCACCGCTTTTAATCAAGATCTCAAGGAAACCGATTGCGTTCATTGCGGACAATGTGCGGCCATTTGCCCCACAGGCGCGTTAGTAATTAAACCGCAAATTGGTGAGGCTTGGGAAGCCATTAGTGACCCCGACAAAACAGTTGTGGTTCAAATTGCACCTGCAGTTCGAGTTTCCATTGGGGAAGAATTTAATCTCCCTCCCGGAGAGTCAACCATGGGTCAATTAATTACCGCCTTAAGGACGCTTGGTGTATCAAAGGTCTTTGATACGGGATTTACAGCGGATATTACAGTGCTTGAAGAAACTGAAGAATTTTTTGAACGAATTAGTTCAGGAGAAGATCTGCCTCAGTTTACCTCATGCTGTCCTGCGTGGGTTAAATTTGCCGAGCAATACTATCCTGAGTTTTTAAACAACTTATCTTCTTGCCGTTCGCCCCAAGGCATGTTGGGTGCATTGGTTAAGAAGCTTTATGCAAAGGAACAAGGAAAGAAACCGGAAGATTTTTATGTGATCAGTATAATGCCCTGCACAGCCAAGAAGTTTGAGGCGGCAAGGGAAGAACTGACAACGGATGGTATACCCGATGTGGATTTAGTTCTTACAACTCAAGAACTTGCCCACATGATTAAAGAAGCGGGAATCAATTATGCCGATTTACCGAGCACACCGCCTGATAACCCGTTTGGGTTTGTGACCGGTGCAGGTATTATTTTTGGCGTAACGGGTGGTGTATCCGAAGCGGTTTTGCGGCTTGGATATGAAAAACTCACAAATAAAGAACTAGAGGATGTGGTTTTCTCAGAGGTGCGCGGTTATGAAGGCTTACGCAGCTGTGAGATCAAGATTGAAGATCGTACTATCAGTTTGGCTGTGGTACATGGCTTGGCAAATGCCAAAAGTCTTTTAGAAGAAATCAAAGCGGGTAAAGCTCATTTTGATTTAGTAGAAGTCATGGCTTGCCCGGGTGGTTGCATTGGTGGCGGCGGACAGCCCATCACTAATGTGGATAGTAATATTCGCGAAAGACGTGGAGCAGGTTTGTACCGCGATGACAGAACAGGTGGATTGCAGAAATCCAGTCATAATCCCGCGGTAGTCAAGATCTATGAGAAATGGTTGGGTGAACCAGGTAGTGATGTGGCTCATGAAGTGTTGCATACCACTTATAAAGAAAGGGTTTCAATATGCAAAACAACAGGAGTAACAACTGGAAAGGTTTAGTGATTCCCATTGTTGTCTTTGGATTTTGGTTTATACTCGGTGTAACGGGGCGCCTTAATAGCCAATTGTTTCCCACGCCTCAAGAAGTATGGGTGGCATTTATGCATCTGCTAAAACGAGGCCTGTTTTGGCGGCATGTTGCCAGTAGTCTTACACGTGTATTTATTGGCTTTGGCTTATCCATCGCGGTTGGGGTGCCCCTGGGCTTACTAATTGGTTGTGTGCCCGAGAGTCATGTGTGGTTTGGGCCAACCTTGCATTTTTTAAGACAAATTCCACCAACCGCCTTAATTCCGGTATTTTTGCTTTGGTTTGGTATAGGGGAAGGCTCTAAGCATGCAGTTATATTTTACGCGGCTGTGTTTCCCATAGTA
>DUPA01000137.1 GCA_012838515.1 Natronincola sp.
ATCTAACATTTTTCTCCGGCTTTCTAGCCTCCTCTTATGTTCTACTCTTTGGGAAAAAATCCCCCTTAAAAAAGATATTTCCTCACTGAGTAGTTCCATATGATTTATGTTAGATCTAGAGCTGTCTTGCCATGCCCTCCAAAAGATCTTCTATCGTTGGTAATGTGTCAACTATGGTTAGCTTTATCCCGAGTTTTTCGCAAAAATCCGTTAAAATAGCTACCATTTTTTCTGACTTCACTTCTATCTCCATTGGTAGATCCAGTTCTAAACAGAGCCTGACTAAGATGTCCAATACATTTTTCCCATCGTCTCTAGGATCTTCGTACATCTCGTGCTCAATAATCTGACCCGAATTTCCATCTGCAATAATAAATGCTCTTGGAAAATAAGGTCTTTCGCCTTTCTTTTCTTGCACGGTTAAAGGAAGATAGCACGTTTCAGCATGAAAAACGATATTCGATTTTGGAAGTTTTTTTAATCTATGCATCAATAACTCATCTTCCATTTCGGCATATTGGTAGGATATTTTTGGTATGTGCATTTCATAATCCTCGATTTCCCAGATAGATTCACCATTTATATCAATGCACTTACTTATTGCCGTTCTTCCCCTTTGAGTGCCAATCCTTAATCGGCCATCTTTAATATTAAGAGCCATTTTAAGTGTTTGGCGCAACGCATGAGTCAAGAATTCACATTCGTTTTCATTAATGAACCAAGGATAAAAACCAGGTTCGTAACGGCGAAAGTGAGGCCAAGCATTTTTACCGCGAAAACTCATGCCCAAGTCTTTGATTTCGCTTAACTCGCTTTTCTCTAACAGATCTCTGTTTTCGAAAGAACACATAAGACAATCTTGGTAAAACAGCGCCTGGTGATCGGGGATCCGGTCATTTTTTTCTTTAAAATAATTCAGGGCGGCAATTCCCTCGTGTCCTAAATATACAGCCAACGCGAAGTGAACATTTGAACTGCCCATTATTGAACAGAATCCAATGGATTTATCCTCGGGGTTCTCAATACAAATCAAATCATCTTCATTCATCCATTCCCATGGTTTAGCTTCTTTAAATTCTGTAGCTGCGAGATATAAATCTTTTAGCTTAGCTTTATTTATCTTATTTGTGTTTTTCACAATATTCGTCTCCTCCATCCCCACAGACTATGGTAAGATTAATAGTAGAATTCTTCGTATCCACAAAAGTACCTTTATATAATTGACAAGCCCACTTATGAAAAGGTCATACTACCTAGAAATAAAAAGGAGAGTAATATCATTGAAAGCAAATTCCATCTTAATTAGTGTCATCTTAGTACTAGCCTTTGGTTCCGTGGTTTTGGCTGACAGTATTGACGTGAGTACATCCTTTCACGAGCACCATATCTTAGAAGTGGAGTTAACCCCCGATCCCAGTAGTGATGTGGTTTTCATTCTAAATTACGGGGCAAAAACAAAAAGTACTATTCTTGATGGTGAGGAAGAACTCGTCTCCCTAGGCGACTTCCAAGTGGTAGAAGGTCATAAAAATTCAGTGTTGCTGGCTCTAGGTCTCAAAACTACCATAGTAACCCCTTGGGTCGGCGTTGCAAAACAAGCAAACCAGATCATAAGATACGAAATGGAACGCAAAGAATCGAATTTAGTTAGGAAAGAGAGCGATTTATCCACAACAAAAACCGCCCCTGCTTTTGGTGTAAATATTAAGCGTGAAATGGGTTCCATAATTATTCTGGGTACAATCGCCAAGGTCCCCCAGGGTATTTTGGCAAACACAAAGGTTAAGTACTCTTTTTCAAATTTAGGTACCATTCATCTAGGTTATAGTTTTGATAGCCAGATGGGACACGGAATAATCGGTGGACTTGGTCTTTCATACTAAAAAGTTAAGTGTAAATAAGTTTTAAAAAAAGACTCGTCTTTCGCATGATGTACCCCATAAGTAGTCCATCCGTGCCCGGTAGCAAAAGACGAGCCAAAACAACCTTTTATTTTATACCTCTGTATTCGATATAATATGCGTAATTCCTCCCTTTGCTTAATTTTAATAACTCTCTTCAGTTTATTGTGACTATTCAAATAACTATATCTATCATAGTATATCTATGTGTTATATAATGGATAAACGTGGTATAATTAAGTCCTAAATAGCTTTTTGTTACATAGTATCAATAAACAAATTTCTGCAGAAAGGGTTTTGCCATGAATTTCAGGAAAATCGTCTTGATTACTTTAGTTGTCTTACTTTTCGCGTCTTCGAGTATTGCCCATGCACAAAGGGAAAAGATGGCAGTAAATCTCGGAGGACTACTAATCGGGATTGTAGGTGTTGAGTACGAAGAAAGGCTCGGTTCAAATTTCAGTTATATATTGGAATTGAGTAGTTGGCAGCTTAATAACGTCTATTATAATGATGTCTATTACAATTCCATTTCCAATGCAGGGGTGGGTATAGGCAATAGATTTTATCCCGGCCATAATGCCCTAAACGGTATTTATTTCGATAGTGCCCTAATTATATCCATGATGAACACAAGGCGCGGCAGAATGCAAGAAGACGGCGTTCGCTTTAGTAGCGGTTTATCCATAGGACATCAATGGGTTATCCCAGGATGGTTCACCGCTGATATAGGGTATGGCGTAATTCTACCCATATTTTCTATCTATAGTGATGACCATTCTACCATGAGCCAATTCGGTGGAAGTATAGGAAATAATCTTAAATTCAGTATTGGTTATGCTTGGTAAAATCCAATGTAACAAGATAAAGAATCTTCGATTGAAGGTTCTTTATTTTTTTCATTTATGCTTTGCACACTTTTAACATATACTTCCTAAAATGCCCATATTTATTGACAAGATAGGATAAAAATGTTATCATTTTTTAACTGGGCAAATGCTTATTGAAAACGAAATGGGAGGAATAATGAACATGGATGTGCAGATTCACGCTATCGTCTTAACCATCTATCTACTGGGAATGATGTTTGTCGGGCTTTATTTCTTTAAAAGAAGCGAAAGTCAGAGTGACTACTTCTTAGGGGGGAGAAACCTCAACGTTTGGGTTACTTCTATGAGCGCACAAGCTTCCGACATGAGCGGTTGGTTACTAATGGGTCTCCCCGGGGCCGCTTTTCTGCTTACCGAAAATCATGGTATCCCCGAAGCGTTATGGACCGCTATCGGTCTAGGCATCGGAACCTATCTAAACTGGCTTTTTGTAGCCAAAAGATTGCGCCAATATTCGGAGATTAGTAATGACTCTATTACAATTCCTACATACTTAGAAAACCGTTTCAAAGACAAGACTAGCTTAATCAAGCTAATCTCTGCCATTTTTATTGTAATCTTCTTCTTGATTTATACTGCAGCCCAATTTTCAGCCGGGGCAAAGCTCTTCAATGCAATTTTCGACCTTGACTATTCTCTAGCATTGATTATAGGTGCCGTTGTTATTGTTTCATATACGTTCTTAGGAGGCTTTCTGGCTGTCTGTTGGACTGACCTAGTACAAGGTATCATTATGTTCTTTGCCATCACAATTTTACCAATTGTTGCTGTAACTAAACTCGGAGGTGTGGTACAAGTTTCCACTATAAATAGCGCCTTGACTAATCTACCAAATGGACTTGGATTTTACGAGTGGACAGGAATAAAAAGTGCCGGTTGGCTTTGGATTATCTCGACTGCCGCTTGGGGCCTAGGATACTTTGGTCAGCCTCATATCTTAACAAGATTTATGGGTATTAGACAGGCTAAAGAAATTAAACCTGCCCGCCGGATTGCTATGGTATGGGTGACTTTCTCCCTTGCCGCCGGTGTACTTGTGGGTATTATCGGGAAAGCCTATATGTCCACAGTAGTTAGCACAGATGCTTTGGCCGTGATGGACGGAGAAAAGATATTCATTTATTTAGTGCAGAATATACTTCAAGGTCCCGGATTGGCCATCTTGGCGGGTATTCTTTTAACCGCTATTCTAGCTGCGATAATGAGTACTGCAGACTCCCAATTGCTCGTGACATCTTCGGCAATCTCAGAAGATATCGCTAAGAATATTTTTAAGGATCTTGGCGATAAGCAAATGGCTTGGATTAGTAGGGTCAGCGTTTTGGTAATCGCATTTGTGGCTTACCTTCTTGCTCGCAACCCCGAAGGTTCAGTCTTTGATTTGGTTGCCTATGCGTGGGCAGGATTCGGTGCAGCCTTTGGACCCGCGATTTTGATGTCATTATACTGGAAGAGAATGAACTGGCAAGGAACCTTAGCAGGTATAATCTCCGGAGGAGTTATGGTTATTTTCTGGAGAACAGTAGTTAAGGCATACTTTAATCTGTATGAATTGCTACCCGCTTTTTTAGTTTCAGTAATCATGATTGTTGTAGTAAGTTTGCTTACGGCAGAGCCCGAAGAGGCAATTCAAAAAGAATTCGATGAGTTTATAGCCATCCAAGAATAAATAGGCTATTGATATTGAAAAAGTGAAAAAGGCTGATGGTGTTGTTTATCCAACACCATCAGCCTTTGTTTTGTTTAACTTAGCCCTTTTTTGCCTCACTTCATTTCTTATTTCTGAAGGAACCGAGCGTCATTCAACATCCAATAAACATCGTTATTTTTAACCCTATAATTATCTCCGGCATAATCGAAGGCGGTCCAACCATCCTGCGAACGGAGCGAGCCATCGGCCCCCAATTCTAGTAACATTAACACGACTTCGGGATTTGGGTTGCTAAGAGCCGCATACATTAACGCAGTTCTTCCCCTGTTATCCGGCTTATCAATGTTAGCACCCCTATCAACCAATGCCTTTATAACTTGGGGATTCTGATTAGATTCTGCGGCCTGCATCAACAAAGTGCGTCCATGTGATTGAAGTTCATTTACATCCACCTTAGATTTCGCCAATAAAGTACTAATGGTTTCATAACCACCGTTTCCTTCGATTGCATAGGTTAGTGCGGTCCAGCCTTGCGATTCCGACCTTGCCTCAAAATCTGCTCCCGCGTTTAAAAGGGTCTCCACTACCGCAAAGTTTTCATTAAACTCTGCAGCATACATCAAAGCCGTTTTACCATCGTTATCCCTTGCCTTCGCATCTGCACCGGCTTCAATGAGAATCTTTGCAACACTAGGATCTTTATTTGTCTCAACGGCGGTCATAAGCAAAGACTTTCTCCCATGTCTACTGGTGGCGTTCACCTCGGCACCTTCTGCAATTAGACTTTTTACCTCGCTCTTGTTTTCACCCATAATGGCCTTTAATAATAAGTCATCTATATGCTCGAACACAACCTCTAAAAACATATGATTTGTCATGGAAATCTCCCACTTGCCATCCTTCGTCTCGGTGGGTTTATTAGGACCAATCCACTCCTTCAGTCGGTATCCATCTCTGATTGCCAGTTCAAATTGCGCCACCTTATTCTCCGGATAACCGGCCTCTAAACCAACAACCTCCACTGCCGCCGGGGGATCGACCGCCACATGCAGACGATAATAAGGAGTGTTACAACCAGTTAAAAGTAAAACAATGGCTATAAAAACACCAAAAGAAGTCAAAATCCTATTATTTTTCAACAATACCATCACCTCCACCTTTTAAAGACACTTCGGAAAGTCTCTTCTAGATATGCCCTATTCTTTCCTTCTGCACAAAATACTAGAAACTTGACCAGAAAACCCCTTATAGTCTGCTGATTACAACCATAAGGGGTTTTGACTTTTATAAATTCTCTTCTAAAAATATTTTTATTTCACGCTCTGCCTTTTCTTCATCGTGACCATGGCAAGTTATATTTATTACATCACCTTGCATTATCCCGAGGCACATTACGGCAAGCAAATTTTTTAAATTAACACATTCACCTTTAGATTCTAGCTGAATATCGGAGTCAAAGGAACGGGCCACTTTCACTAATAGGCTGGCCGGTCTCGCATGAATACCCTGTTCATCACGTATTACATAACTAAACTTACGCATGAAATTCCCCCGCTATAGTTTTTCTTCGTCCAATATACTTCGGACAATCTCTACTATTTCAATTTTGGTATTTGCCTCAAAGACATTCTTTAAAGTCGCGGGATTTTGAAAAACCGCACCTAGCTTTTGAAGTGTTGAAACTTGGTGTTTGGCGTCTTTAACGGCAAGCATAAATATTATGCTAACATCTAAATCATCGTTGGTGACCATGTTTTTGAATACAACGGGCTTAGGTAATACAGCAATAGCAATCCCGGCGGCGTTAACATAGTCTTCAAAGGTGTGCGGAATAGCAACACCCATGAATTTGGTGGCTATACCGGTGGGAAATCGCTTTTCCCTTGCAATAATTGCCTCAAAAAAGCCATCCTTAACAAGTCCGCGCTTTTGCAACAGATCACTCATGTGCTTAAGTGCTTCTTTTCTGTCATTAACAATTAAATTTGTCTCCACCAAGCTGTAATCCAAGATTATTTCGTTTCGCGTTCCTGTATCGATTGCTACCCCCCCCGCCGTGAAGAACAAACATAACGATGTTAATCTGTCTGTATCCTAAACTAATAAAATTGCTAAAATGTCATCAATTGTTTTTTCCACATCTACACCGGTAAGAAAAGATATTACGTGAAGTGCAGGAACTTCATATTCTTTTTCGAGGTTAGCCGAAGAAACAATTAGATCTGCATCGTCTAAATGAAGATCTATTTCCGAGACTTTACACTGTATTATTTCTGCTTCGATATTCTTTTCTGCTAAAACGTTCCTCAACTTACACACAATTATGGTTGAGGTGGCAATGCCGCCGCCGCACGCAGCAATGATCTTCTTAGTCATCTCCGCACCTCCGAACCGAGATATTCCCACGTCTGAATTAGTCTGTAATTTAGGTTAGTAATCTTTTCTGCAACTCATTCGGATCGGTTATTTCCCGTAAACTTTCCACAAATTGATTATCTAGTACCTTTTCATAAAGCAATGGCAAATCCTCAATTATTTGTTCTTTGTCTTCCTCTTTCATCGCCATCATCAGCACTAGATAAACAAGACTTCCACCCCAAAAGATGCCCTCTGGTACCAACAAAATGGCAAATACTGATTCATTGACGTTACCGGATACTACGTGAGGCAACGATACACCTGAATTTAAATGGGTGGCTCCTAGTAGTTCTCGTTCCAATATATCTTGTTTAAAATCTGCCTCCACGTAATTAGACCTATAAAGACTGTCTATGAGAAAATCCATACTTTCTTCTTTGCTCTTTAAATCGTCTTTGATATAGATTAGATTTGAGCAAATTATTTGCGGTATAAACTTCATACCTTGATGTTTACTCTGGTTAAATCGCACGACTTCACTTGCGGAGTATTTTAAATAATGATCATAAACAGCCTTGAGTTCGTCCGAACTTACAATGGGGCTTACTTTTATATAAGACTTTGTTATACCATGTAAGTCTATAGTTGAAATTATAAAATCGGCATTCTCCATTTCTCCATCATTTAATTCTTCTAACGAAGTCATCTTGATCTCAACATTCGAAGGTAAGTTCTTTTTTATTTTCCGAGCCACAAGTTCAGAAGTTACCAAACCGGACTCGCAAACAATTAAAATCCTACCTTTAGGCGAGTTCCTTTCTAATGCAACCTGAAAGTGGAGAACTATAAAAGAAACCTCGTCTTCAGATAAGACCATATCCCATCTTTTGGCGAATTCTGTGGAATGTAGCCAAATCAACGTAAATAAGACTGGATAGTTGCTTTTCACTTCTCTTAAAACAGGGTTTCTAATGCCAATACCTGACCTTGTTCTAAATAACAACGGAATCAAATGTTCAACTAAGGCATCGTATAGTTGTTCATCTCTGACTAGGGGAATACCTACCGATTTACTAACTTTATTGATTAAGTCTTCTACATCATAGCAAATAAGGTTTTTGAGGTTTTCATTCTCCATACCGGTTTCTATCTTATGTACGAAGAGATGGTAATCTATATACTTTATTTCTTCGGCAGTAAACTGAACATCCAATTCTTTGGCTAAACGATCTTTAAACTCGCGTGCTAAGCGAGACTTACTTTCTGAACTAATGTTTATGTTTTCGTGCTCAAAAAGACCCGCCGGC
>DUPA01000138.1 GCA_012838515.1 Natronincola sp.
CAACACCAAATTCATCTAACGCTTGAACAATATTGATCTTATCTTGAACAGAGAAGGAGATCCCCTCGCTTTGGGCACCGTCTCTCAGTGTTGAATCGAGTATGGAAACTTGCTTCAGATCAGATTTCTTCACTTTTTTCACCCCACCTCCATAATTTTATTAATACCATTGATATAAGCTAGGAGACTTGATTCTAAAATATCTGTCGATAGACCTCTACCCACAAAGACTTTATCTCCATATTTTACACGAACCACAACTTCGCCTAGGGCGTCTCTGCCATCACCCACAGAGTGAATGCTATAGTTTTCCAACTTATGCCCACTAACTTTAACAATCTTATCAATTGCGTTGTAGGCCGCATCAATTGGACCATCGCCCATGGCCACTTCTTCAACAACATTGTCTTCGTCATCTTTTAAAGCAACAATGCAACTCGCGGATTTTTTATTGCCTGAGTTAACTTCAAAGCGCTCTAAAACATATACGCCGCCTTTGTTTACCAACGAGTCGGTAACTATGGCTAGCAAATCGTGATCAGTAACTGTCTTTTTCTTATCACAAAGCTTTTTAAAGCGTTCAAAATACTTGTTTAGTTCTTCCCGCTCAAACTCATAGCCCAAATCTTTGAGGCGATCTTCAAAGGCATGTCGTCCTGAGTGCTTTCCTAAAACCATGTTGTTGGTCTTGAGCCCAACCGATTCGGGAGTCATGATTTCGTAAGTTGTCTTCTCAGCTAATACCCCGTGTTGGTGAATACCCGACTCGTGGGCAAATGCATTTGCCCCAACAATTGCTTTATTCATGGGTGCTGTTGCCCCAATAATGTTATAAATCAAGCGACTTGTTTTATAAATTTCCGTGGTTTCCACACCTGTTGTTACATTATAAAATTCTTTCCGTGTGTTAATGGCCATGACGACTTCTTCTAGGGCAGCATTACCGGCTCTTTCTCCTAACCCGTTAATTGTGCCTTCCACTTGGGTTGCACCGGCTTTAACCGCGGCTAGGGAGTTGGCAACCGCCATTCCCAAATCATCGTGGCAGTGTACTGAGATATCAGCTTTATCAATATTAGGTACGGTGTTTCTCAAATAATTTATTAAGTCATACATCTCCTGTGGTGTGGTATAGCCCACCGTATCAGGGATATTAACTACAGTTGCTCCTGCATTAATGGCTGTTTCCACAACTCTGGCCAAAAACTCCCGTTCTGAACGGGTGGCGTCTTCTGCGGAAAATTCAATGTTAGAAAGGTACTTCTTCGCATAAGCCACCATTGCCGCCGTACGCTCCAAAACTTCCTCAGGAGTCATGCGTAGTTTATACTTCATATGCACGGGCGAGGTGGCTAAAAAGGTATGAATGCGCGGCGATTCTGCATGTTTAAGAGAATTATATGCCGCGTCAATATCCTTTTCTAACGCTCTAGCCAAAGAGGCAATTGTACAGTTTTTTACCGCCTTGGAGATCTCCTCGATTGATTTGAAATCTCCGGGCGAAGCAATGGCAAAACCGGCTTCCATCACATCAACTTGTAATCTTTCCAGTTGCTTAGCCACCTCGACTTTTTCTTCAATATTCATACTACAACCGGGTGATTGCTCTCCATCTCTCAATGTGGTGTCAAAAATTTTGACTTGCTTAACCATTTTTAATTGCCTCCTTTCAACGAATTATTGCGCCCTCATGGGCTGAAGAAACATCTTTAGCGTATTTTTTCAAATAACCTTTTAATTCTTTTTGTTCCTTGGGAACGTGGCTTTTCTTGCGGTTTTCCAACTCTTCATTGGAAACCTTTAATTCTAAACTATAAGCGGGAATGTTAATCTCAATGAGATCGCCTTCCTGCACATAGGCAATTGGGCCTCCCCTAAATGCCTCAGGAGAAATGTGCCCAATTGCGGCGCCCCTTGTTGCACCGGAGAATCTACCATCAGTTATAAGTGCAACTTCTTTGTCAAGACCCATTCCGGCGATTGCTGAGGTTGGAGAAAGCATTTCTCTCATACCCGGACCGCCTGCAGGTCCTTCGTAACGAATTACCACCACATCACCGGCGACGATTTTACCTCCGTAAATGGCTTCGATAGCTTCTTCTTCACTATCGAACACCCTGGCGGGACCTGTGTGAACCAACATTTCCTCTGCCACGGCACTACGCTTTACAACCGCGCCTTGAGGTGCCAATGAGCCAAAGAGTGCTGCTATGCCACCTGTTTTTGTGTGGGGATTATCTATGGGCCGAATCACTTCGTTATCTTTAACAGTGATTTTTTCTAGGTTTTCACCTAAAGTTTTACCGGTAGCCGTAATCACTTCAGTATTAAGCAAGTTAGCTTTAGCCAATTCGCTCATTACCGCGTGCACACCGCCGGCTCTGTTCAGATCTTGCATATGATCGGTACCTGCCGGAGCTAAACGGCAAAGATTCGGCGTTCTTTCGCTGATTTCATTTAGCTTGCGAAGATCGAATTCTAGGTCCGCTTCGTGGGCTAAAGCCGCCAGATGCAAAACTGAGTTAGTTGAACAACCTAAAGCCATATCAACAACTAAAGCATTCTGCAATGACTCAGCGGTAATAATATCTAAAGCCCTAATATCCTTTTCTAAAAGTTGCATTATTTGAGCACCTGCAGCCTTAGCCAATCTCTTCCGTTCGGCGTAAACCGCGGGTACGCTGCCGTTACCTGCAAGGGCAATTCCCAATGCTTCACTTAAACAGTTTAATGAATTGGCCGTAAACATACCTGAACATGAACCGCAGGTGGGACAAGCACTGTTTTCGATTGCAGCCAGCTCTTCTTCGTCCATCTTGCCTGCCTTAAAGGCGCCTACTGCTTCGAATACGCTATTTAGATCGATTGAACAACCTTTGTCGTCTTCTAATGAAAGCATTGGTCCACCTGAAACAAAGATCGCGGGCAAATTCAGCCTAGATGCTGCCATTAACATGCCGGGAACGATTTTATCACAGTTGGGAATAAAAACCAAGGCGTCAAAGGAATGTGCCATGACCATGCACTCGATGCTATCCGCGATAACTTCTCGGCTTGCTAAGGAATAGCGCATACCGTTATGACCCATGGCAATGCCATCACAAACGCCGATTACGTTAAATTCCATGGGCGTGCCGCCTGCGGCAAGCACCCCATCTTTAACTGCACGGGCAATTTGCGTAAGTTCGGCATGGCCCGGTACTATTTCATTAAATGAGTTGACAATCCCGATTAGTGGTTTTTTGATCTGTTCATCACTATAACCCACTGCCTTAAGTAGCGAACGATGTGGGGCACGTTCGGGACCGACTTTTACTTTGTTACTATTCATGATTATTTCCCTTCGTTTTGCCAGATCATCTTCTTGCGAAGCTCAGCTCCGACTTTTTCCACTTGATGTTCAGCTTCAATTCTGCGTACAGCTTCAAAATGGGGGCGCTTAGCTTGGTTTTCAAGGATCCAGTTGCGTGCGAATGTACCATCTTGAACTTCGCGAAGAACCTTCTTCATCTCGGCTCTGGTTTCGTCAGTAATGATTCTTTTACCAACGGAGTAATCACCGTATTCTGCAGTATCACTAATGGAACTTCTCATGCCCGCTAAACCGCCGGCAACTACCATATCAATAATTAGTTTCATTTCGTGAACACATTCAAAATAAGCACTTTCCGGTTGGTAACCTGCTTCAACTAAAGTCTCAAAACCGGCTTTCATTAATTCGGTGACACCACCGCAAAGTACGGCTTGCTCTCCGAAAAGGTCTGTTTCAGTTTCTTCTTCAAATGTGGTTTCCAAAATACCTGCTCTAGCCCCGCCGATGGCAGCTGCATAAGCAAGTGCCGTATCTTTGGCTTTACCGGATGCATCTTGATAAATTGCGATTAGGCATGGTACGCCGCGGCCTTCTTCATATTGGCTTCTCACGGTATGACCGGGTCCTTTGGGAGCCACCATGATTACGTCAACATCTGCAGGTGGAACGATTTGACCGTAATGAATGTTAAAACCATGGGCAAAGGCTAAGGTTGCACCTGATTTTAAATTAGGCTTGATGTCTGTGTCCCAAAGTTTAGATTGTAGTTCGTCATTAACTAAAATCATGACCACATCGGCACTTTTGACTGCCTCTGCAGTAACCTTCACGGTCAGACCTGCCGCTTCAGCCCTCTTTGCTGATTTAGAACCTTCGTATAGTCCCACAACTACATTAACTCCGCTTTCTTTCATATTTAAAGCGTGTGCGTGACCTTGACTACCATAACCTATTACTGCTACTGTCTTACCCTTCAGATTATCAAGATTACAGTCCTTTTCATAATAAAGCTTTGCCATTTGTTTCTTCCCCCTATATTTTCTTAATTTAATATATATTGACCCTTGCCCAGGGCGGTTGTGCCCGTTCGGCAAAGTTCAGCGATACCATAAGGCTTTAAGAATTCTATGAACTCAGTAACTTTAGAGACTTCTCCGCTCATTTCGAGGGTGAGTGACTCCTGTGAGAGTTCAATGATATTGGCTCCAAAAACTTGTGCCGCCTGGACGATTTCACCCCGTTGCCCGTTTTTGGCCTCTACTTTAACCAAAAGCAGCTCTCTGGCCACCATTTCGGTAACATCCATTAGTTCTGCCTTGATTACATCGTGCAGTTTGCTAATTTGTTTTACGATCTGATCTTTCACGTATTCGTCTCCGCGGAAGGTGATAGTCATGCGAGAAATGGAGCGGTCATGCGTTTCACCAACTGCTAGGCTATCAATATTAAAACCCCGTCTGGCAATGAGTGAGGATATTCTTGTTAAGACGGCCGGTTCGTTTCTCACTAACAAAGATAGAATGGAAAGGTTATTCGTCATTACTTTTCAATCCTTTCTATTAATTTTTAACCCTTAATAATTACATCTTTAATTGATCGTCCGGGTGGAATCATGGGTAATACTTTTTCATCATTAAAAATTAAAGCTTCTACTATAACGGGCCCCTCTGTTTGGAAGGCTTTTTCCAAAGTATCGTTTAAGTTGTCTTTATCTTCTACTCGGTAGCCCGTTGCTCCCAATGCTTCGGCAAATTTCACAAAATCAGTCCGGCGATTTAACGTTGTACCGGCGTAGCGTTTATCAAAAAACAGAGTTTGCCACTGCCGAACCATACCCAAGGCGTTATTATTCATGATTATAATAACTATCGGGAGTTGATTAGAAACTGCCGTTGCCAGTTCGTTCATGTTCATATGGAAGCTTCCGTCACCGGTGAATAATACTGTGCGTTTTTTAGAACCGATGGCTGCGCCTATCGCTGCTCCCATTCCAAAGCCCATTGTTCCAAGGCCCCCGGAGGTTAATAAAGTTCTGGGTTTAGAAAACTTGTAATACTGACTAACCCACATCTGGTGCTGGCCCACATCGGTCGCCACGACTTCGTCGTCTCCCGTAAACTCACGTACCGCTTCAATAACCATTTGCGGATTCAAACGTGAATCGTCCATCTCCAGGCGAGAATCAGGATGTTCCTTAACTTCTTCAATCTCGTTGTGCCATTCTACCCGCATGGTTTTTTCCAACTTGTCATTGAGCATGGTGAGAACTTGCTTAACATCACCAACCAAAGAAACATACGCGGGAATGTTCTTTCCTATTTCCGCAGGGTCAATATCAATGTGCAAAAACTTGCGCCCCTTGGTAAATTCCTTTTTATTTCCCGTTGCCCGATCGGAAAAGCGTGTTCCGATGGCTACTACCAGATCGCTCATTGACATGGCTTTTGATGCGGCGAGTTTACCGTGCATCCCTGTCATTCCAAGTCTTTTCGGATGGTCGTGGGGAACGGCCGATAGCCCCATCATGCTTGATCCAATAGGTGCATCTATGAGATCGGCGAATTGCAATAGTTCTTCTGTAGCATCTGAAGAAACAATTCCCCCACCTGCATAAATAATGGGCCTTTCCGCTTCGTTAATGAGCTTCATGGCTCTTTCCAATTCTTCTTCTTTGACTCTTGTCTTATATTTCGAACCATTGGGCTTACCCGGTATAAATTCGCATTCTCCCACTTGAATATCTTTGGGAATATCTATAAGTACAGGTCCGGGTCTACCTGAATTGGCAATGGCAAATGCTTCACGAATAATGTCAGCCAATTTATTAATATCTTGAACCAAGTAATTGTGCTTTGTAATGGGCATCGTTATACCGCGAATATCAACTTCTTGGAAACTATCTTTACCCATTAGTGATTGAGCAACATTGCCCGTTATGGCCACTAGCGGAGTAGAATCTAAATAAGCTGTTGCTATTCCTGTGACCAGATTAGTAGCCCCCGGTCCTGATGTTGCCATAACGACGCCGGTTTTCCCCGTTGATCTTGCATATCCATCAGCAGCATGTGCCGCACCTTGTTCATGGCAACTTACGGTATAGTTTAGTCTGTCGCGACTTCTATCTAAAGCATCGAAAATATCAATGACTGCTCCGCCGGGATAGCCAAAGACCATCTCAACACCCTGTTCGATTAAAGTCTCAATAACGATCTGTGCTCCGCTAATTTTCATGTTCTTCTCACTTCCTTGTCTTTTTTTATTAAAAAGAGCCCGGGGCGGTTTCGCCCTAGGCTCCTGTTATAGCTTCACTCTCGTGTTATAACAAGCAACACCTTTTAGGCAAAACCGAATAAACGTTATCGACTAACAGGAGGATAACGTTAATAATAAGGTTAATATTAATCAGGTTTGCCGAAAAGATGTTCCGGTTATTCATTATATTTTCTCCCTCAAAAAATGTTTTCCGCAAAAAACACCTTGATAAAATGTTGTTTGCGTAATTGGGCTAATATTAACACGAGCTTTCCTCACTGTCAACCCTATTTGGCAACTTTTCCAGTTTTTCGCACAATCTCAACATAGACATAACGTGGATTACGAAAAATGTGAAATCAATTAGTAAATTCTGGAGGGTATTACGTATTATCGGCGAACATATAAGAGAGTTACTATAAAAGAAACAATATAATAGACAACTTTAATGCATTTACATTTGTTCTAAGGGTTCAGCGCAGACAAGGAGGAGATTTGTTTGGCCAATGAGCTTTATAAGGCATTGGAAATAACACCCGTCGCGGATAGCCACGATATCAAAAAAGCCTATTTCCGATTAGTTCGCAAATATTCACCTGAAAAAGAACCGGAAAAGTTTCAGCAAATCAGAAGAGCATATGAAACCTTACGAGACACTAAGGCAAGGGCAAATTATGATTCGTTACAAGCCTACGGAAAAGAAATAGAAAGGCTTGAACTCGCGGCCAATCAATATATTGAACAAAATGATTGGGAGTCAGCTGCTGAAGCATACGAAGAAATGCTCCAATATGCCCCCGAATTAGACTGGGCACTGAACAGACTTGGTCTTTGTTATGATCATTTGCAAAACTGGGATAAGGCTCAAGAAATCTATGGCACTTTAACAACGCAATCTCCTGATGTGGCCGTTTATTGGTCGAATCATGGCATCGTGGTTCGAAATAAGGCCGAGATTAATGATGATAAAGAAGCATTAAAGCTAGCAAAAGAATTGTTTATTCAAGCGAAAGAATTAGAACCCAGTAATCCCAACCATTATATAGAGCTTGCAAAATGCGATTTATGGTCAGAAGATTACGAAGGGGCAATCCAGTGGCTAGAATCTGCAATCAAAGCCACGGAGAAAAATGATTTTTCTAGCCTTGATGCTTTTGTATATATGGCCATGGTCTATTTAAGCAGTGGTAAGACCAGCCATGTGGCTAAAGTTACCAGTCGTATTAAAAAAACAAATGATGCCGAAGAGTTCTTAGACTATGCCGGACGTCGCATGGCATCTATTGGTCTTGAATTAATGAAGAATAATCGTTATTCCCACGCCTTAGAATTCTTAGAATCGGCACGCGCGCTTATTTCTAATAATGAAGATATTAATAAATTATACGAAGATTGTCTCCTACCCGCCCATTGCCAAGAAGAATGGGAACATGTACAGATTGATCCGAATATTATTTCACCATTAGTTAAATTAGTCAGCTTAAACATAACCACCTCCTTTTATAAAGATGTTGAAAATGTCGATGAGATATTCGAAGATATAGTCTTTCAGGTACTTAACGATTACGGACACAGTAAGGTTTTACGATCTTTAGAATATCTTCATTACAATTATTTTTGGATTAGCCAATGCAATCCGGATACTTACGATCATATTCGCAAAGTTTCCACCGTGCATGATCAATATAATAGGGTTATTCAAGACTCTTCCGTTACAAATGCAGTTCAAGAGGCTTGCGTGCACTATGTCAGTTTATATCTGAACCTACCAACCAGTGAAGCGTACTTGCAGGGGGCTATGCAAAAGATGCAATTTACACCGCCCCGCGATATTCACGCCTCCGCGATAAGGATCCGCGATAATTATAGTAGCATTTATCAGCTTAACTGGGAGTTCTTTGATAAATTAATTACCCAAAGTGAACAAAACATCAAAAGAAAACCCTTTGGTTCCACCGGGTGCATTTTGCCCATAATGGTATTCGGAGGATTTCTACTCGTGATAATTACAATGATTAAATTAATTTAAGAAAGGAATGGTAAAACAGTGGAAAGACCAAAAGCTAGTGTTCTGCAAATCGTTGTAGCCACCATCATCTGTATAATACTATTTGTAGGAGGCTGGCTCGTAGGTTCTATTCAAGGACCGGAACTAGAAACAAACAACGATGAAGAAGTGAGAGTAGCTGTGGCAAGGGTGCGAGACGATCTTCGCTTTGATCACGAACAGAAAATCGCTGATCTCAAGGCCGATTACGAGCAGCAAATTCTCGAATTAGAAAAACTGCTGGCCGAAGCAGAAGCTAAAGTTGAAACACACGTTGAAGTTATTGTAGAGGTGGAAAAGGAAACTGTATCTTTAGAACAATTTACGCAAATTGTTCGTCGAAATGATACTATCTGGGGGTACGCAGCCAGACTGCAAAACCCACCGCAAAATGATTACGTACAAAGAATTATCGATTTAAATCAGGTAAATCCTTATCTTTTACAGATCGGACAGGAGATTATTGTGCCATTGCCTTAACAACGAGGGAGTAATAAAATGGATGTTAACCTAAAGGGGTCTTATAGATTAGAAGGACTAATTCATCTTATTTACCTAGCAAGTTTTGTGCTCTGCCTTGTCTTATTGATTATTTCCCTAAGACTTTTGCAGCGAAATGTAGGTGGGTTTAGTCCCCCTGCCCTTTTGGTTTTTTCCATCATGGGTTTAATCGGAAGTGCCATTCCCATTGTCATTTCTTTGCAAAAAGATTATTCCATAAATTCACAGTATCCGCAGGCAGAAGCGTCGCGAGACGATCTGCACAAGCTCATTTCCATTTTAGAGCAACAAAATGATGTGCTTAATGCAGGTAAAACCAAGTTGGATCAAGAAAACTTACAATTACGAACTGAAATTAAGTTGCTCCGCGATACAAATGATGAATGGTTTGAACGCAGTATCGAAGTGCTCAAAACCATGGAGCGAATAATTAATGTTCCAAATATAGATGAATCTTATCTTCGCGCCATACTTAAAACAAAGAAGCAATATTCCCAATTAGTTAATCCCATGGGAGTCCAAATACTAGAACCTAAACCAGGTGACAAATTCTTTGATAAAGTTCATCAAATCGTCCAGGAGGCCAAAGATGAAGGCAAACCTCCTTGGACCATACTTGAATGTGTAGAATGGGGTTATATGATTAACGGCAGAGTGCATTCGCCTGCTAAGGTAATCATATCCCGCAGAGGTTAGGGGGGAAGTTTGTGCAAAAATCAAAACAGCTACCAATAGGGATAGATTTAGGTACATCAACCTCCGTTATTGCCGTTTTTAGAGACGGGAAGCCACAGCCTGTACCTGATGTGAGTAGCAAGTCAAAATCGCCGGTGGTCCCTTCAATCGTTGCCCTTGACAGTAAAAACCTGCTTACCGTTGGAGAGAAGGCCCGTAGATACGCGGACCTGCCCGGTAGGGGCGTGCGAGAAGTAAAACGGGTTATGGAAGAGCCCATTCTTATTCCTTTAGATAACCAAGAATATCGTCCCGAACAGATTTCATCGGTAATTTTGAAGAAACTGGCAGAAAACGCGGCAGCCCTCTATGGAGAATTCACTGATGTGGTATTGAGCGTTCCGGCTATTTTTACCGATGTGGGCAAACATAATACGGTACAAGCCGCCAAACTCGCGGGCTTAAATGTGATTCATCTAATAAGTGAACCAACCGCCGCAGCCTTAGCCTACGGGATAAATAATCTGGATGCAGACGAAAAGGTCCTCGTATTTGACTTCGGCGGTGGGACCTTAGATATAAGTATTATCGAAATGATGGATGGAGTTTTAGATGTTAGCGGTACATATGGAGATTCTCAGCTTGGCGGGAAGGATTTTGATAGTGCTTTGGTTAATTTAACCATTGAGAAGTTTAAAAAAGAAGAAGGGGAAGATATCGAAATCACTCCGCTTGCCCACAGTCAACTTAAAGAATACATAGAGTTATGTAAGAAGCAATTATCGGAACACAATAGCACTAAAATCGAAATATTTAATTTTGGAATAAAAGACGGTATACCTTATGACTTAGACATGACTATCTCAAGGGAAGAATTTAACGAAGCTACTATTCACTTAGTGGAAAAAGCCAAAGCCTGTTTAGATAAGGCCTTGCAAATAACTAATTCATCCGCTGACTCAATTCAGCGTGTGCTCTTAGTAGGCGGAAGCACCCATATTCCTGCAGTGCAAGAAATGCTTAAAAGTATCTTTAATTGTTCCTTGTCATCAGAAGTTAATCCGGAGTATGCCGTATCTTTAGGTACTGCAATCCAAGCGGCACGTTTACAAAATGACTCAGATGAGTTGATTCTTGTCGATAAGTACCCTTATGGTATAGGCGTAGAAATCATGGCCTTAACCGGTAACGGATTACAAATGGTTTATGATCCGTTGAGCAAACCCAACTCTACAGTTCCTTATTCGGTATCTAAAGAATATACTTTGCTATATACCGAGCAAGAGCGTCTAGAGATACGGGTGTTTCAAACCATGAATCCCAATACCAGATCGTTAGGCGAAACAATTTTTACCGGGATCAGCGCGACTATCGAAGATATTCCCCATGCAACCGGTGGAGATCCACATCCGATTATTGTGGATTTTAGCATTAATACTAATCATCTTATTAAGCTTAAAGCAACGATTTCTTCCACAGGGCAATCTTTAGACTTAAAGCTTAACCCTAATGAGTTACGTATTGATGATCCCAAAGAGCTCCAAGTAGCCCAGGCTCAAGTTGACGGACTTTGGTCAAGTTCAGCTAGTGATTCACAAGAAGATTTAGACGATCTTGTTTTCCTTGATGAGTCCATGGTGGTAAAAGACTCGCAATTAGAAGAAAAAGCACGGCTTCTAGCGCAAAGACTTGACACAGAAAGTCAAGATCAAGTACTCACCATTATTAATAGGATTAAATCGGCTCGAGTCCTTGGTGAAAAAGAAAAACAAACACAACGAGAAGATGAATTAATTCAGTTACTAATGGAGCTCCAATAAGCTTCTTACGGTACACTATGTTTTAAGGGGAGATAACCATGAAAAGAAAACTTGTTTTAGTATTTTGTATTATTACACTGCTTTTCAGTATAACAGGTACAGTAGCGGCACGATTTTCAAGTGTTGAAGAATTTTTTCTCGCTACCAAAATCCGCAGTATTAAACTGACTACCTATAGTGGTATGATTGCTTGGTATCCTTTAGAGGAAGGAGAAAGGCCACGAATCATTGTTGAAGCGGAAGCCAACGGTTCCTCACAAAAAGTAACCAGACAGTTTCTCAAGCAGCTCGAAATCCAAAGTGTACGCACGGGTTCGCACTTAGAATTAAGCGTAATCGAACCCATGCTACCTCCCGGCATTAGTTCAACTGCAACCAACTTTATTATTTATGCCGGGCCACGGGCTATTGCGGAGATCATTGCCCGAACAGACAATGGTTCAATTGTTATGGATGTGGAATTTGACGGTATCATGAGACTCAGTGCCCAAAATGGACCTATTACCCTTCAAAACGGCGCCGGTCAAATAACCGCCATAACAACCAATAGCGAAATTGAGTTTGGTGAAATTAAGTTTACTGATTCCAGTACTTTTCAAACTTCCAATGGTAAAATAAAAGGAAAACCACGCTTTCCCGATGATGGCTTATTTGTTTTCCAGACTACTAATGCTCCGATTTACTTAGATGTACCTGAAAACACCTTCGGTAAGTTTAGCCTAATGACTTCGGGTGGGTTCATAGAATTTGATTTAGGATATGACCGTAGATCAGGCGAAACAATTGTTGAGGTTGACAGAGGAAACGGTCCTTCAATACAAGTTCTAACATCAAATGACGACATAACCGTAGAGGATCCGCATGCCATTCTAAGATGATTTTTCTTTGATATTATAAAACCACTCCTAAATTGTGGAGTGGTTTTTGGCAAGCAAGTTTTTAAGGCCACTAACCCCTAAACAGAAAACACCGTTTGAATAAGGAACATATAAAGAAGCGTTCCACCGGCAATGCTTAGTAAAGTATTTTTAAATAAGCGGTGAATAATCACTATTCCTCCAATGGAAAGAAATTCGGGAATACCCCTACTACCATTGGTAAAACTCACGTCTTTTAATGTATAGACAACCAAAAGTCCTATGGCTGCAGGTGGAAGCAACACCTGTAGTTTTTTTACGTAAGCCGGAGTTTCTTGCCCCCGACGAAAGATTAGAAATGGCAAGAACCTGGTTAATGTGGTCCCGAAGGCTATAACCAATGTGGTAATGAACAATTGAGTTGCCGTGAGGTTACTGCTCATGGTTGCACCCCTTTCCTTGCCGGATTAGGCGTAAAGGCGAAGACTGCTAGTATGAGGATCATAGCGGGAATCAGAAAATTACTAGCCCCGAAAACTAGCAAACTCAGTAAAGAACAGCCTATTCCTAAAATCGAACTCATTCTCGCCTCTTTCACTTCCCACTGGTTTAAAAAAATTACAACAAATAGTGCCGTTAGGGAAAACTCTAAACCCTGCACGGCGAAGGGAATCATCTTCCCCAAAACCGCCCCAAAAATACAAGACAGTATCCAATACCAGCGGTTTAAAAAGGTGATAAAGAACATGAAAAGACCCCGATCAACATCACCGGGAGGCTCATGCACTGAGTGAATGGAAAAGGATTCATCACATAGTCCAAAAATTATGTAAGGCTTAAAGCCGCCCGTCTCATTAACCTTGTCCAGCATGGAAAGGCCATAAAAAATATGCCGTGCATTAACCATTATAGTTAAAAAGAAAGCATAAATTGGATTAAAAGGTGCTAAAAATAAGGGAATTGCCGCATATTGTATGGAGCCGGCAAAAACCAAAAAACTATTTAAAAACGTCCAACCCACGCCCAAACCCACGCTTGACATAAGCACCCCATAGGCGGTTCCTAGAATAAAAAAACCTGCCAGCACAGGTAATGTTAAGGGAAATGCCGTTTTTAAAGCTTTAATAATCTCTGAAAGTCCTTTTTTAGACATGGTTCTTACCCTTTCACAACCATTAACCGGTCAAATATTTGATAAAACGAATGAAGAAGATCCCGAATGCCACTACAATTGCTAAGAAAAAAAGAATCACAAGTTCGATAATTTCAGAGTTACCATGAACATCCCTACGATTGCGAAGCGAAGATAAAATCAAGAAGAAAAGACCCGTTAAAAATCTAAATGCTAGCTCCATTCCATCTCCGCGGGATGGTTTAAAAATGAGATTAACTAAAAACGAGCCCATGGAATAAAGACCTATACCCATTTCTAACCAACGATTAATTTGCTCTTTTATGCCCGTCCCTCCTCTGTTAAAACCAGTTGTTACGCCTTTCTTCCCTAACACCCAACTTATACATAGCATGGGAAAGAACTACTACAGCTATTACAAAGTGTAGATATGTAAAACCCGTTACAGTGCCAGCCCTAACGGCTTTATGAAACAGTACTATCATATAGAATACATACCCCAATTTTACTAGAACCATCACTACTTCTTTTCTCACTATATCGCCCCCCTCGCTCCAAGGATTACCTCTATCTGTTCTCTAAATCATCGAAAACAAGACTACCCGTGGCCTTGCGCTGCCCCTGATATTTACCTCTGTAAGGGAATAGAGCCTCATCGTCTAATTGGGCAAAAACCAGCTGACAAATGCGGCGACCCGCTGCGAGTTTAATTGGTAGTTGATTAGCATTATAAAGTTCTAAAGTTATTTCCCCTTCAAAACCCGGGTCAACCCAACCGGCATTTTGAATAAATAAACCCATTCTGCCTATGGAACTTCGCCCTTCCACGAAGGCGGTGAGATCATCCGGTAATTTTATATATTCCATGGTTGTGGCGAGAATAAAACTCTTTGGTGGCAAGATAATCTCGTCCCGCTCAAGCTCCACGTAACTCGCCGGTTGTTCAAGATCTATGCAAGCAATATCATTTTCATTAAGTTTGAGAAAATGAGTGCCTAAACGCAAATCAACGCTGGCCGGCTGGATTTGAACACCAACACGTTCAGGAGTTTGGTCATCACTTAATGGAGTAATCGTTAAAGTGCCTTCATCAAGCATCTTGCGCAAAGTTTTATCTGATAAAATCATGAAATCACCCTATCATCTATTCTCTTTAGAGAATTTCTGCATAGGTGATCTTAATCCTTTGACAAAAGTCTAAAGAGTTCGGTACGCAAAGAATCCACATCTGATAATTCCGCATCTATCCCCCGCTCAGGCTCGAAATGGATGGCAGTTATACCTAAAGGTTTTACTGAGTAAATATCGTCTTCCAAATCGTTACCTATATAGATCGCTTCGTCTGCAGTAATCTCAAGGCGGTTCAGTGCCTCAAGGAATATCCCTGCATTTGGTTTAACTAGGCCAACCTCACCGGAACACAAAACAAGATCAAAGTAGTGATCCATATTATGATGTTTTAGCAAAAAGTGTAGCGAAGGCATCCAATTAGAGATGATGCCCACGGTGAATCCCTTTTCTCTAAGCTCTTCTAAAAGTGCCTTAATATCCGCCACGATTGTATAGCAATCATAGTAGTTGAAAATATGCTCTGTGAGTTGTTCTCGTTGCTTTTGAGTAACTGCCGATTCCTCAGTCAAAATACTTACCAGCTTGCCATAACCATCTTTTTCCTCTTGAATGGTGTGCCATTTATGTTGGTTTTTTACAAATTCCCCTAAAGCCAGTTTCATTTTCTCTTGTGAAATGCTTCTGGGATCAATGCCTATTTGAATTAATCCCTGAGCAATTAATTCATGAGATTGAGTTGTATGCAAAAATATAGTGCCGCCCACATCCCATAATATAGCTTTTTTCACTTTACGTCCTCCTTTATCTTATTTACCTAATTTAAAGTTAGTTACCAGGCGGCTCTTACCTTCTTACCATCTTGCGCATTAACTATGAAAAATTGTTATGTTAGACGATTTCTTGAGCCAAAACTTTATTTAATAGTAACTGATGCTAATAGCAACTTGAAGGTTTTAGCCAAAAAGTGGTGAATATCATTGATGGTTCCCATTTTCACAAGTAACACAAATACTAAGGGGGTTGCTCCGTGGGCTTACACAAAATTTCAATCGGCAAAAGACTAATACTTGGATTTACTTTAATGATTCTAATCGTATTTTTAACCAACGCCTTAAACGCAGTGGGCATTTTATCAATTCGTAAGAGTTTTGAAGAAGCATGTGACGCAAAAAATCTACAAATTGATCTATCCAGCCGAGAAGCTGAGCACTTAAACTGGGTTGTACAGCTACAAAAGCACATAATTTCCGGTTCAACACAAGGATTTGCCCTTGAACTTGATCCGACTAAATGTAAATTAGGTCAGTGGCTGGCCAGTGAAGAATCTCAAAAGGTGCAGAAGCTATCCGGTTCGTTGCAAGCATCATTTAGCAAACTAGAAAAAAGCCATAGAGAACTACATGCTTCCGCGGCAACCATTAAAGAGCAATTGGATCGGGGTCAAATCAGACAAGCAGAGGAAACGTATAATAAAATTACTGAGACCAAACTTAGGGAAATCATCTCCATTTTAAGTCAAACCGGTTCAGAAGTGGGGGTTACAGTTGATCTGTTAGATAAACAAATAGCAGATAAAATCAGTAAAGTATTTACGCAAGAATATTTAACCCTGGCACTTGCGATCTTAGTTGCAACTGCAATCGCCATATTCATCACCAGAGGCATCACCGGTCCTTTAGCCACTTTACAAGGTGCCGTGGCCAAAGTGGGCATGGGCGATTTGGGAGTTACCTGGGAAATTAAGTCGAAAGACGAGATAGGTCAATTATCCGACTCTTTGCAGAAAACTGTCACGCAGCTGAGGGATCTGGTGAATGGTATTCGAAATACGAGCGAAACATTGAATTCTGTTTCGGAGAATCTCTCCTACACGGCTGTTCAAACTGGATCAGCCATCACAGAAGTGGCGAGCACCGCAAACGAGTTTGCAAGTGTATCAGTTTCCACGGCTGATAACGCCACAAAGATGCAACAAGGGACGGATCATGCAATAGATGAGCTTAATAAGGGTTTTGATCTTCTAGCATCTTCAGTTCGAGATGTTGCCAGTGCCAAAAGCGATGTGCAAACATTAACCCAATCGGTGGCAAATTTGGGTGAACAATCTAAGCAAATCGAGAACATTGTTGAAATCATTACCCAAATCAGTGATCAAACAAATCTCCTGGCACTAAATGCCGCCATAGAGGCCGCGAGGGCCGGCGAAAGCGGAAGGGGCTTTGCAGTTGTGGCCGATGAAGTTAGGGGTCTGGCTGAACAATCCCTAGCGGCTTCAAACGAAATCGCCCAGTTAATCCAACAGATTTTAAGGGGAACTGATGAAACCATCGAATATATGAATCAAGCCGAATCAAGCGTTGATAATGTGGATAAACAAATTGAACTGACAGATGAGGCATTCAGGCAAATCGGTGAATTCTTTAAATCCATTGCCGCTCAAGTACACGATATTACAAATGCAGCCAATGAGTTGGGGATAGGCAGTGAAGAAATCGCGGCCTCAACAGAGCAGCAATCTGCCATGGCTAACGAAATCGCGGGAGATGCTGAGACCCTGTCGGGCTTAGCCACACAGCTACACAAACACATCGCTAGATTTACCGGTTTTTAAGCAGACGAAAACATTGGAGGCGCCGCAAATTGCGGCGCCTTTTTAAGTTCGCGGCGGCACTTATCTAATTGCAGGAACTAAGTTAGCTTTATGGAATTATGTGGTGAGATAGATTTACTGATAAGGATGTGTAAAATGAGATTAAGCGAACAGCTTCAAAGTTTACAAAATAAGCTAGGAGAAACTTTGAATGAATATAATCTGCTCGTAGATTCTTACAAAGATTGCGATCTTGCCCGTGAAAATGAAGAACTAAAGCAAGCTATTGATCACTTTAAAAATGAGCTGAACGAAACAAAAAGCGAGCTTTCCTTGATCAATGAAGAAAACGAAAAATTGCAGACGGCATTATACAATAGATTTTTAAATGAGCGCTTTAGCTTACTTGAAAGCTCCCGCCAAAAGCTGGCAACCTACTTCCCCAGTGATGAGGCGGTATATAGCAACGAACTTAAGAGAATTGAATATAAAATTTGCTCGCAACTCGCTGAGCTAAAAAAAGTAGCCCAAAGTAGACTACATGAAGAATCCACCGTTTTCATCAATAAGGCGATGGAGCTCGAGAGAGAACTGCACGCATCTATGGATGCCCAGATGGAGGCATATAAAAAGGAACAAAAGGCTTTGCTAGAATCTTCAATGGATGAGCTAGACAGCATCGCGGACATGGGACTTTCCCCTGAAATGTTAGAAAAAAGACAGCGTCAAGAGCAATGGGAAATGAAAATCGGTCTTAACGTCATCAATAAAGTAGCGATACTTTTAATTCTACTTGGGGTCGGTGCAGCTTTTAAGTATACGTTTGACCATTGGATGGGTGATCACTTAAAATCAATTAGCTTCTTTTTGATCGGTCTTATCTTCATTATTGGCGGTGAATCATTTTATCGCCGTCACAATACCATTTTTGCCACAGGTCTTCTGGGAGGCGGGATAGCTATTTTATATGCCGCAACCTTCTATAGCTATTTTCTTTTAGAAGCACTAATCTCGCTAAACATGGCATTCTTTCTTTCCATTTTAATCACGGCAACCGCGGCGTTACTTGCTCTCCGTTATGACTCGCAAACCATCGGTTCGTTAGCTTTGGAGGGGGGCTTTTTACCCGTACTTACCCTTAATCTGACCATTGGTCTTTCCACTAATATTTTACCACTAATCATGGGTTACCTGTTTTTGCTCAACTTCTTGCTTTTACTCATATCTTTCTATAAAGAATGGAAAACCATTCGGTACTTAAGTTTCATTTTGAACACACCGGCGCTTATATATCTGCTTTTTAGCCTCCCTTCAGTGGGTTGGGGGATTTTTTTCACAACACTAACATTCTTGATGTATACATCCATAACCGTAGGCAGTTCTTTAATTAAAGGTCTCACTTTGCATCTGTTGGATCTTGTATTGTTGGCTCTAAACACCGCCATAAATGCGCCCATTTTATATCTTCTATTTTCCCACGGTAACCTCGATGCGTTCATGGGTGTGCTTTCCATAATATTTGCTTTATTCTTTATTTTCCTCGGCGGCCTAGTGCAACAAAGGCAAAGGGAAGACACAAAAATAAGAGATTTATTTTTTGGTATGGCTTTAACTTTCGCCATCATTGCAGTTCCTGCCCAATTTGGGCAAGCGTGGATCTCTTTAGGTTGGTTGGTGCAGGCGGTTTTCTTGATTATTTATGGTTCCCGTAAAGAGAGTCAAAGACTTCACCGGGCCGGTTGGATAATCTTCGCCCTCTGCCTTTTGGCTTTTTATCGATTTGAACTGTTTTACAAGCTATTTCATAATAGCAAGGTCTCTTTCTTTAGCCTAAAATATCTGGCCATAACTTTGGGGCAGATTCTTGTCTTAATGAATTATTTGATTTTAAACAAGATTGGCGAAAAAACCCGCAAGGTATTTCCCGGGGAATACCTCACCCCTTTTAGAATCTTCACCATTTTGAATCTATGGTTTTATGTTGTCTTTAACTCTTGGACCATCTTCGGTGGCCTATTTGCACATGCTGCTTTAGGAAGATACTTCCATAGTCTCTTTACCGCTTTTTTCACCTTAACCCTCGGTTATGTAATCGTCAAGATTCCCATTCTCCGTGAACGGGCCGTGCAAGTTTTATCTAACATTTTAATGATTATGGCGAACATTCAATGTGTATACTTGAACACCACCCGCTTTCCGGCTACTAGTGCCCACAGTTATGTAGCCAAAGGAGTAGGGCTCATCTTTTTGATTGTCTTCAATATTCTAATTCTCTTTAACGTGCGAGATCTGGTCACCATGTTCATTACCGGCCGTAGTAAGGAAAAATCATATTGGAGATGGGGCCTAGTGCCTTTGTTTTTAGGCTTATACCTACTCTTTAATCTTAGCTCCATATTGGTTGTGCAGCTGAATCTTTCAGTGAGCGGATTTTACTTTAACCTGGCCTACTTCTTATTAGCCCTAACCTTTATTGGTTATGGGTTTAAAAAGAGGGCTTCATCAATGCGATGGCTGGGGTTGGGCTTGATCCTTTTTAGTTTAACTAAACTATTTCTCTTTGATCTTGCCTATCTACGTGATTTTTCTCGAATTATCGCTTACTTTACCTTTGGTTTGATCCTTTTAGTTATATCCTTGCTTTACCAAAAAATAAAGACATTGTTGGAGGAAAAAGATGCGAACAAAATTGAAGCTTCCTAAAATAGTGTTGTTGTCGCTACTGTGTCTTGTATTGGCAACCCCCCCTTGCGTCGCCGCGGAATGGGATAAATGGATGGCCCAAGGTACGATCGACGTGACGGGCAATGAAAGGTATAAGGCCCTTTTCTTATCGGAGAAGGTCTATGAATACGCGCAAACAGATCTTCGGGACTTAAGAATCATTGATCAAGATAATCAAGCATTACCCTATATAATTGAGCGAGGGCACCAAACGAGTGAAATCCTAAGGGAGACCTACCAAAGCCGACTTTCCTATACGTACCGCGAAGATGACGATGACTTCTTCGATTTTCAGGTTCTGCCGCGCCGAGAAGGTCAAGACATTATTATCAATCAATTACAGCTTGGTGTGATCAGTGGAAATTTCCATAAAAATATTGATGTATACGGTAGTCATGACGGCAAGCAATGGAC
>DUPA01000139.1 GCA_012838515.1 Natronincola sp.
GATGGTTCCCGGATCCGAACCTCCGTGTCCCGGATCTAAGGTTATAATCACTCCACTAAGTATGCTTCCGGTATTGGCGAATTCGATATTTGAGTCTTCAACAGGATCGGAATTGCCAAGTTCTGCCCTGAATGACGCTAAAAATGCATTGGCTTCTTTATCTGTACCAATAAATAGGGGGAGAATAAACTCGCCCATCCCTCCGTCCCATACAGGGAGGGGCTGAAGCTGCTCTTCCGACTCTAAGACAACCCTAACAACTGATGGAAGGTGTTGGCTTATTCTTAATCGGGAAACTTTTTTATCTAAAAATTCATACTCTGCTGCACCGTCCATTAAAGTGGTTTCTTGAAAATCTAAAACCAGACGCCTCGGCTCAACTAAGTTTAAGACGTTAACAACAGGAGTGGCAGAACCTCTAAACCTTAAGGCGAACATATCTCCTAGCTCTTCCAGTGTTAAATCACTTAACTGATAGTTAAACTCTATCTCTATACCCGCACCTGCACGCTCCAATACTTTATAACCGGTGGAACCCTTAAGATCACAGACGATACGCATGGTATCTTGGTCAAAGCGGCTACTACGAATTCTGCTAACAATGGGATCTTCCACATATACAGGGTGTATAGAATCCCCTTCCACACCAAAAATGTCAAGTACAAAACGATCAGGCTCAGTTAATAAATTTGTCTCGTAATAAGTATATGATTCCAAATCAATAAAAACCCTTGCCCGTTGACCGCCCATAAATCTTATTCCGCGAAGATCCTGCTTTTTTGGCCTTTCTAGATCAATCATCTTATTTTCTACAGGGGGCTCTAAAATATTAACAATCGATTCTTCGGGTGTCATCTTCGATGATTCTTCACCCGCCTCTACTGACATTTCCTCTTCCATGCCGGCCATCAATTTATCGAGAACATTGTCTTCTAAGTCTTTTAAAGTCGCCTCCATGACGACCGCAGGTATTTCCTCATGTTCATTTATAGGCTGTTTTGCCATGCGCGTTGTTGTCGGGACATAATCAGATCCTTTTACAAGTAATTTCATTACCTTAGAATCAAAGACTAAGCTTAATCTTTGCCGATCAGCAACAAACCTTAAGGGAACGATGACCTCATCTTCAAACGATTGAGGAGGCACATCTAGGTTATATACTTTATCATTTACTTGTGCACTTTTTCTATTTAGTCGCATAAGAATTACTTGATCAGGAAACACCATCTCAATTTCTCCAAACTCTGTAGCCCAAGATACTTCTGCTCCCAAAAACTCTTCAAATACCCAAAGAGGAGCCATAAAAACACCATCTATCAATGGCAATGAATAATCTAACGGCACTTCGTTTTCTCCGATTTGGAGTCCAAGAAACGCCTGGGAGTTGATTGTCCAGGTTAAAATTAAAGTTAAAAATAGAAATGAAATGAGGGCTACTCGTTTCATAACTTTACCTCCAATTGATAATATTAACTCTATTTCGCTCCAAACCGGTGTAATCCTGCACAAAGGAGGAATCCTCTTATGTTTTCACGATTTTGGATGCGTTTAGCAAAACTCGGTTTAGTCTTGCTAATCTCTTATCTGATAGTGGCCTATGCATTGCTAATCACCATTACTATTCGTCGTGAGCTGAAGATTCTCGACCCACCCAAGGCTATTTCCGTATTTCAACAAGAAAAAACCAGTACCATTTTAGAAGGAAATGTATGCAACGTCTTCGGTGATCCGGTACCTCATGCCGTTATTGCAGTTGGAGATAGTCTCATTCAAGCTGATAACAGAGGTGCTTTTTCGCTAAACAATCTTCAGCCGGGGCGTTACACCTTAGAGATCTTCGCTGGAGATTATGAGAAATATAGTAAGGAAATACACATCGAAGAGGGAACAAATAGACCTTCCATTAAATATGACACCGGGCTTTGGCCTCAAGTCTTCTTGGTTGATTTCCATATTTTCTACAAAGATCACGATGAGGTTTTGGGCATACTAGGATTTGCTAATGGTACAGCTGACCCCATCTATATAAGTAAAGCGGTCCTTTTAAATCCACGTAAGCAAGTTATTCTTGATCTCTTGGGTGATCTTGGAGGCTTCGAATATTATTCCGATCTATCTAGCAAAATTCAACTAGTGCACACCCCTGAGAAAGCTTTGAAATGGGCCGCCCGCTTAGTACAAAACGGAGAGTTTCCGCCGATTCAGGGAGATTTTCGACCGGGTCCATACACACTGGAGGTGCATTACGGTAACCTGAAGGATCATGAAAAAGGACGTTATTCGATCTTCACCATAACCGACCATCTTGATTTAGACAGCAACTGGAACCCCCATCTTCAGCAAAATCCATAATTGTGAATGCACCCCATCTCTGTTATAATTGTTTTCAGAGGGGGGCTCTATATGTCCGGTAACAAGGTTATTTCAATAAACCGTAAAGCACGCCATGATTACTTTATAGAAGATACCATGGAAGCGGGTATCGTACTTCAAGGTACAGAAGTAAAATCCCTTCGCCAAGGAAAGGTCAACCTTCGGGATAGTCACGCACGGGTTGAAAATGGAGAGGTTTTTTTGCACGGAATGCACATTAGCCCATACGAACAAGGCAATCGCTTTAATCATGACCCACTTCGACCGCGAAAACTACTTCTACACAAGCGGGAAATAAGACGTTTGATCGGTAAGACCCAGCAAGAGGGATATACTTTGGTTCCACTAAAACTTTATTTTACGCGAGGAAAATGTAAGGTTGAACTTGCTCTTGCAAAAGGAAAAAAACTCTATGATAAAAGGGAAACAACTGCTAGAAGAGATGCAACACGCCGCGCTCAACATGCTGTTAGGCGAGAATTATAACGTTATGAAATCTTGACAAATCCCTTGGATTTTGATACTGTTAAACTACCATGGGGGTGAATTAGTTTCGACGTGGGTAGGGAGAGCATCAGAAGCGAGCCGAGGTCCCCGATGCCTCGTTAAAAGCGGGATTGCAATAACTGCAAACAATAATTACGCCTTAGCTGCATAAATCAGCTAACGTCC
>DUPA01000140.1 GCA_012838515.1 Natronincola sp.
GCAATGTAGTATGCTCTTAAGTCAGCTTCATCTCGTCCCACTTGACCTCTTTCCATTAAGCTAAATGAAACCAACGCACCACCGAGAACTAATAGTATCATTGTGATTATTATTGTAAGTAAAAGTGCTGATCCCTGTTCATTACGATTTTTAAACACTTCTTCCCTCCTCACAATGCTTTACTTAAACGAATATTTTAGTACATTGCCTGTAGGTGAAATACCGGCAGGTAATGTTTCAATATTCATCATAATTACCGAACTACTTATTTCAAAAGATCTAGAATCGGTCGATAAAGTAATCTCAAAATCCACCTGTCTTGATCCATTTGGTTCAAATTTTATCCCCAGAGTCCCCTGATTGGAACTATCAACTAAAACATTTGCAGTACCGCTAGTAACCTGCATTAGTTTATTATCCTTCACGAAAACATAATTTTCACCGGAAGCATATGGTGATGACGGCTCCGACGAGAGTACATCAATATCGTCTGCAAAGCGAAGTTCCTCCGATAAAATTTTACTCACCATACGAACTTCTTGTTGTAAAGCGATTTGTTTTTCACCGCGATTAAAAGTTACAATTCCAAAGTGATAAATAGAATATGCCAAACTGAAAACCAAACCCAATAGAGAAACACCTATCAACAATTCAACTAATGTTACTCCCCGATCACAATTAATTCGAAGTTTTCTAAGGAACAAGATGACCACCACCTGGCACATCATCTGAGGGAATAGCAACTACAACTGTTGCAGAAACCGGTTTACCATCTACAGAAACTTCCTTATATATTCGATCGCCATGAACATTAAAAGTCGTACCATTAACTCTAATTGCGAAAGCCTCAACATTATTTGAGGTGGGCGATGCGGTCAAAGTTGCCATTTCTAGTTCTTGTTGTAATTCATATAATGCTTCAGTGCGATTACCACTCACCATAATTGAAAAAAGACCACTATTATAAATCTGCACAATAACAACAGTAACCAGACTCAACAAGAAAACGGCTACCAAAACCTCAATAAAAGTGAAACCTCGCTCTGAAGAAAAACGCATCTTTACACTCCCCCCAGTATGGATAACCATAAAAAATAATATGTACTAAATCTAGTTAGGCACACGAAGTCCATTTTCGTCAAAATTCTGTTGTAAGACATAGCGACCTAACGAATAGTCCGAAGCGATATTTGGATCTGTTTTCCACTCCACATATTTAAGTTCTTCTTCTCTTCCCGTATACCCGATAAACTCCATCAATATGTTGTGATGATTAATATCAGCCCCATTAAAGTAAATTCCACCCAAAGATCTTTGTTTTGCCATTTTTTCTAAAGCAATAAGTTGCTTTACTGCATTATTAAGCATCTGAATGTTATCTTCACCAACAGCCCTCTTAGCACGATGTTGGATGCCATTATAAAGAGGAACGGCAATACCGGCCAATATTCCAATAATAACCACAACAATCATTAGTTCCATGAGAGTAAAACCGCCGTCAATGCCTAGAGAATTCGTTTTTTTATTCATAAGTTTAACTCCTAAAACGAGAACAATTTAACAACTAAAAAGAATAATACCGCTACACCTTTGGAAGTCACGCCGAAGAAAAC
>DUPA01000141.1 GCA_012838515.1 Natronincola sp.
AAAATGGGATCCATGCTTTCCACCATCATTTTATCTTCTGCCGTATTATACGAAATGGTGGGGCCCGCATCTGCCAAACTTGGGCTTTATCTTGCCGGAGCGATTTCTCCTCAAGAGTCGGAGCCGGGAAAAGCAAAATAATTTAGATTCCACGACCACCTCCTTCGCATTCACAAGGAGGTGGTTTTAAATATGTCCGGACGAAACATTAAATTAATTTGGTTTAATGGCCAATAACGCCAAATGGCCCGTCCTACAATATTTTTACGCGGTAGAAAGCCTACTCTGCTGAAACGACTATCTTCACTATTATTACGATTATCGCCTAAAACAAAATAAGCCCCCTCCGGTACTATTTGAGGTGCAAAACCAATGATCGCGGGAAATAAAATATAGTCCTCATCCAGAGGCTGATCATTAACATAAACAACACCCCGAATAATAGCTACCTTGTCACCTGGTAGACCAATAATTCTTTTCACAAATTGCTCCTTAGTATTAGCGGGATTTTTAAAAACAATAATTTCGCCCCGTGCAGGTTCCACAAAATTATAAGAAATCTTATCCACCAATAATCTTTCTCCATGATGTAATGTGGGTAACATGGATTCGCCATCCACCATGTATGCCCTTGCAACAAAAGTCATAATCAACGCAGCAATAATAATAGCTGATACAACTGTTTCTGCCAGTTCTCTAAATGGACTTTTCGTTTTTTGTATAACCTTTTCCAAATTTTCGCCTCCAAGACACCAAATGGGAACGGGCTAATTAGCGCGTTCCCAAATAATTTCCCTGTTTACCATGGAGAATCCTGCTTAAGATAATTTCCAAAAACAAGAGTCACAAACTTCTTTATATAGCTTAACAGATTGACGAAACAATTTTTCGTTGCGTGTCTTTAATGCATCATCTATTTGCTGTTTTAACGTAATTCCCCACAGAATCAAATCCACTTGATCACGAATAAAGGCAGAAAACCCCTCAGCCAAAACCTCCGATGGAATGGATTCATTAACTACGGCTATTTCCTCATACCAATCGGGAACCTCTCCATCAAAAACCAATTGTACATGAAGAATTCCCGTGAAACTACGTAATACTTCCCAAGCTTGAAGTGGATCTTTTATCATTAAATGAACCGTTTTATGCTTTATTTTCTTTAATCCCCCATCCACCAATGTAAGTTGCTCCGATTCATCTCCAAATTTTAATTCAAATCCCGGTTCAAGGGATCCTGCTTGCGCTATCACCATCGTATTTGCCAAACAATCTCGACAAGTAACAAAAACGATCCTTTTTAACATAACAGGATCAGCACATAATTGCGTTAAGAAATTCTTACTTTGCTTATTCTTTAAGGGAACCTGACAAAAACGTCTCAAAACATACTCTTTGTGTATGACCATCACGCCCCTCCTCTGCCTGAGATCATTACACTATATGCGAAACCTTGAAAACATATTGGTCACAATAACGAAATTTTCTGTCCGTCATGGGCTAAGCTTACGTTAGCAGGCAAAACTCTATTTGTTTCATCGTGTTCTAAAAGATGTGAGACGTGGGTGAAAAATGCTCGTGGAACTTCTAATTCTTCTATTAAATCCAAAGCTTGTTGCACATGCATATGCGTTGAATGTGGCTCGTGGCGTACCACCCCCAAGATTAAAATATCCAAACCATGTAATAATTCCAATGACGATAAAGGAATACGATTACAATCAGTGATATAAGCCAAATTACCAATTCGATAGCCTAGGATTGGCAATACACCATGAAAAACCGGTATGGGCACTATCTTTATGTTATTAATCCAAAATGGTTCTTGTACTACAATGGGCTCTATTTGGGGCTTTCCTCCGCCTTTTTGTGTCTTCCTAAAAACATATGAAAAAACCTCTCGAAACTCCTTCATGGTGGTTTCGTTTCCATAAATGGGAATACTTTTTTGCGTCAATTTACTAAATACGCGCAGATCATCAAAACCAAAGACATGATCTGCATGACAATGTGTATACAACACTCCGTCAACATGCCTAATTCCTGCACTTAAAGCCTGAAGTCTAAATTCTGTGGCCGTATCAATAAGGATACTGGTCTCAC
Source organism: Natronincola sp. (assembly GCA_012838515.1). Classification (GTDB taxonomy): domain Bacteria; phylum Bacillota; class Limnochordia; order Darwinibacteriales; family Darwinibacteriaceae; genus DUPA01. The sequence continues at coordinate 2,104 of DUPA01000141.1, forward strand.
TTTCTTGGATCCAGATGGAACTGCGTGTTCTTCTGTTCTTCGAATTTGAACTGGTGCATACCGCACATTCACACGTTAAAACGGGAACACCGTGGGAAGTACCTGTACCTAAAAAAGTAATTTCCATGACTTACCGCCCTTTCGGATCTTGACCAGAACATAGGTTCTGTACTATACTTATCGCGAACACTTGTTCTGGAGGAGTGGGTAAAATGATCATCTACTGTGGCTTACGCCACTTTTATATTCACCATTTTGAATCTCTTCGACAAAATACCTATTATATTTTAACACATAACAAGGAAATCTGGGACTTTTCACCTGACCTTAAAAAATACGGATTTTCTAATCTTGCCAATCCCAAGACCATCAGGCATCTAAACCAACCTGTTTTAACCATACCCATCAACTTAGATGATTTTAATAAGTTTGCCCGCCCTTGGCATGATTTTTCACGCCAATACGGTGATGGGCTTGAGGTAGAATATCCCCACGCGTGGTATTTGCGGTTCAAGCAACCAATAATCGCGGAACAATTTGCCGAGGATTTTGAAAAAAGACTACTCAAAAAAGATATGAGTGGAATTTGGGGAGGCGGGCAAAGCAAATTAGTGGCAAAATTAGTGGCCCATAATTTTTTATCGGGAAGGATTTTAAAATTTGAAAATACCCAAAAGTTCTTAAATCAGCTTCCCTTATCTCGCCTACCTTTGCCGGAATTAAAAGAGCTAAAAAGACTCGGTTTAAAAACCGTTGGAGAACTTGGCGAACTATCTTTAACTGAATTAACCAACCATTTCGGGAATAGAGCCCCTATTTTACAAAGACTAGGTCGCGGCGGCGATCTTATGCCCTTTCAAAATGAAGAATTACTCCATTTAAATTGGTCTATAGATTGTACTACCTTAGAAGGATATTTTCGACCCTTAAGCCCAATGGAGCTACAACCTTATTTGGAAAAAGGGTTAACTGAGCTTGCTTCTAAGCTCCAAGCACGATCCAAAATTGCCGGAGAAATTGAAATTAAGACTCAGTTAGAAAAAGGCGGATCGTTCCATGTAAAAAGGGTTCTTAAACAGCCCACGAGTGATCTAGATGCGCTTTTAAGAATGATCTCCGCTTTGATGCCCGGCGAGAAAATGACAAAGATAAGTATATTGCTGGGGGCTTTAAAATCTGCAACTACCACGCAGTTGAGCATGTTTTTTCAAAACAATTTCTTACTGGGTGACACCCATAAAGTTCCGCGGCAAATTGCGGAACTTTGTAAAGCTAAGGTCGGAATTGAACTCTCACGCCGGGAACAGTTTTTACAGTTATGGAAGGAGGCTTTTACTGATGAGTAAGTTGATTAATGAGCCCATTGAGCTAATAACCATAAATAATTTCCCGTTTGAATTTCGCTTCCGGCGCCTATATAAAATAAAATACATCCATAAATACTGGAGAGAAGCGGGTGAATGGTGGCTTGATCAACCTGAATTACATGTCTATAAAGTC
>DUPA01000015.1 GCA_012838515.1 Natronincola sp.
GCGACCCAAGGAGTGAATATAATTCCGGGACCGATCACGGGGATGTTATCTAAGATTCCAACAACTATTGCCATTAATAGCCAGTAGCGTGCTCCAATTAAAAATAAACCTATACCGGAGATCATTATGGCAATAATAAGCATAAGTAAGCGCCCCTTTATAAATCCTAAAAGATCGATCGCAACCATTTCTCTCGTCTTTCCCACTTGCTCATGCATATGTGGAGGAACAAATCGCATAAAAGTATCAATAATTACGTCCTTATCTCTAGATATAAAAAATGTTGAAACTAGACTTATAAGGCTAATGATTATAAATGATGGCAGGCTGCTGAAGGTGGCGAGGACTCGATTTATCAGATCCTTTGTGTTACTTTCTAGTGAAACGAGGAAAGACTGAACACTTTCTTGAATGTTTAAACTCATAATTGGTGGAAGCGATTCATTAAGTCTTTCGAATTGACCGAGTAAATCGTTGGTTAAATTTGTGATCATTTCTCTGTACATTGGTAATAATGTAGATAACTCCATTAGTTCACCGATGGCTTTACCCACCGTCCAAAATATACTATACCAAGTAACAACCCCTACCGCTATTAATGTGCCTAGAACGGCAATGCCACGGGGAAAACGTAGTTTTTCCTCTACGAATGATATTACAGGTTCTAAAATAAACGCGAACCCGAGAGCTATTAGGAAGGGGAACAGAGTAGTAATCAATTGTTTCGAAAAGAATATTAAAACGATTGCGACCACAAATAACGAAGCAATCCGCTTGGGTGTTAACAAACTTTTGAAGAAATTCATAGCACTAGCCCCCTTGATTACAAGTATATTACGCAAAATTACCATTTGCAATAATCAACGCAAGATTAAGTTTTCCGAAAATTGACAAGGTATCCTTTTCTTAGTATACTCTAGATAAGAAATAATAAAAAGAGAGGTTCTAACTATGGTTACTAAATTGAATCATAAAAAGATTAAAATGGTAGCCTTTAGTTTGGTGATAACGCTTATTGCATGTTCTCTAGCGGTTATTTCTGTTTTCATATTTAAGTTATCATTTCAGGACAATGTCGAAACGGTAGTTGATTATGGTAGGGGAGAGGCTACTGAAATTGCCACTGAATTAGATAAAGCTGTTGAGGAAGAGCAACCGGTGGAGGTTGTTCCTGTATTGGCTGAACGCAAACCTAAATATAAGAGTTTAACAACTCACGTTGTTGAACCAGGAGATAGTTTATATTGGATTGCTTCATCTTATGGGATCTCGGTAAATGAACTTCAAAAGATTAATAATTTGAGTTCTGAGATTATCAGTGCCGGTCAGCGTTTAAGTGTTCCCACAGATTATTTGAAACAGTATCCCGTTGGTTTGAGACTGTCAAATAGCGAAGTAGAATGGATTGCCCAAATGATTCACGCTGAAGCAAGAGGTGAACCTTATTTAGGTCAAGTGGCAGTTGGAGCAGTAATCATTAATAGGATTTTAAGCCCCCAGTTTCCAGATACACTGCGGGGAGTTTTATTCCAGAGAAATGCGTTTCAACCCATTTCTAATGGAAGTTTTTATATGACACCAAACGAAAGCGCACGCAGGGCAGCTATGGAGGCCCTTAATGGACACGATCCAACTGGTGGGGCTTTGTTTTTCTTTAACCCACGCCAGTCTAATGATCGTTTTATGCACAGTAGACCTACTAAGATGGTAATCGGTAGTCATCGATTTACGTACTAAGATTTGTTTATAGAAAAACTGCCCCTAGGGGCAGTTTTTTAGACCGTTCTTACTTTAAACTATAGCGGCGGTATCTCGCGCAATTACTAGTTCTTCATCGGTGGGAATAACGAATACTCTAATTTTTGATTCAGGGGTTGAGATCTCCGCATCTTCGCCTCTTTTTTTATTTTCTTCTTCGTCAACAATTATACCGAAGCAGCTGAGATTTTCGCACAATGTTGTACGAATGGAGGGTGTATTTTCCCCAATTCCCGCGGTGAATACTATGGCATCTACCCCGTTCATGGCGGCTATATAGGCTCCAATGTACTTACGAATACGATACTCGTAGATATCATATGCCACTTTGCTGAGCTTGTCATCGTTAGCTATTCCCTTTTCAATATCTCTCATATCGCTTGCACCGGCAATCCCATATAGACCTGAGTGTTTATTAAGCATGGAATCAATCTCATGAAGTGTGAGTTCCTCTTTCTTCATTATATAGAAGATGGCTCCGGGATCTATGTCACCACTGCGGGTACCCATCATTAATCCTTCTAGGGGCGTAAAGCCCATGGAGGTATCAATGGACTTACCATTAGCAATTGCAGCAATGCTTCCACCATTTCCTAAGTGGCACGATATAATTTTAACATCCTCAATATTCTTGCCCATTAACTCCGAAGCTCTCTGCGAAACATATTTATGACTGGTTCCGTGGAAACCATATCTCCTAACTTTATGTCTTTGATAGACACTGTAGGGGATTGGGTATAGGTAGCCGTGGGGTGGAATTGAAGAATGGAAGGCAGTGTCAAAGACGGCCACTTGTGGTGTTTGTGGCATGATTTGCTCTGCCGCTCTAATCCCCGTGACATTGGCCGGGTTATGCAAAGGTGCCAATTCGGCTAATGAATCCAAGATATCCTTTGTACGATCCGTAACAAGTACGGAGTCTGAAAAAGATTCTCCTCCGTGGACAACTCTGTGACCCACCGCGTTTATCTCATTGACGTCAGAGATGATTCCATGTTCGGAGTGGGTTAAAAGATTGAGGCTTTCCCTAATTGCCACAGTGTGTTCCAGAATGGGCATGGTTTTAGTTACCTCTTCTTTTCCCGTTGATTGGTGAGTGATAACCGCGTTATCTTGTCCGATTCTTTCAACCTTACCCTCGGCCAATACCTCTTCATTTTCCATTGCGTATAGTTTATATTTTAAAGATGAAGAACCGCAGTTTAACACGAATATATTCATTGTTTTAATCCTCCTGTTCGCCTTGGTCTTTAAGGACAATGGTGCTATCTTCCGTATAGGTGAAAAAGCCTTGCTTGGTTTTGACACCTAGACGACGCTGCCTTACATAACGCCTAATTAGTGGACAGGGAGCATATCGAGGTCCAA
>DUPA01000142.1 GCA_012838515.1 Natronincola sp.
AGCGACAACATTCGATCTAAAAAAAGCCCTTGCCGACACCAACTCAAAGGACTATGAAGACCTGATTAGAGACATGGACATCATTGCAGAAGAGCTAAAAATTTTACAAAAAGCGGGGGTGCCCATAATTTGGAGACCACTACACGAAGCCGAAGGCGGTTGGTTTTGGTGGGGCGCCTCAGGTCCTGAATCTGTTATCACCTTGTGGAAGTTTATGCACGATCGTTTCACAAACCACCACGGTCTGAACAACTTAATTTGGCTTTGGGATTCTAAAAGCCCCCAGTGGTACCCGGGGGATGAATGGGTTGACATGCTAGGTTTTAGCCATTATTACCAAGAAAGAAACTTTGATGCCGCGAGCGGTACGTTTTTTAAACTTGCCGATTTAACCGGTCATACAAAACTTGTAGCCATGACCGAAAACGGCGCCATTCCCGACCCGGAACTCGCCCTGGAGCAGGGGATTCACTGGAGTTATTTTGTAACTTGGAATGGGGACTTTCTTGAAAAGTGGAATGGTGAGGAACATTTGAAAAAAGTCTATAACCATGAACGTGTGATCACCTTCGATAATCTCGCTGATTTTAGAAAAGAATAAATCATGGTTCGAACCTGAAAGAAGTTTTACACTTAGGACAAGTAACAAGGAGAGGTTTGTCTGAATCGGGCACCCGTAGCCGTGCATTGCATTCAGGGTTCTTGCACGGGATCACAACGAATGCCTTGGCAGATGCAGCCTCTCTTTGTGCTATCCACGAAGTTCTATAAAACTCATTGAGCTTCGTAACCCGATTGGTTATGTATGGATGTGTACCTAATATTTCTGACCACGAATCGAACCTTTTCGATTTGACCTTAAGACTTTGTTTGACGAACTCCTGATGATTTGTGTGTTTTAAAGCCTGCGCACCTGAACTTATCTTAATCATTGCCCTAATGGAGGCATCAAGATTTTGGCATACTATTAAACCCATACGATCACAAGTATATTCGCACCTTCTCTGCCAAAAATTAAAGATTAGATCAAAAACGGGAAGTGTTCTGCCAAAGGGAGCTATAATTGATAACCACATGGTATGTCTTCTTTTGATATGGGTTAATTCATGACCGATAATAAAGAGGAGTTCTTCGTCTGTAAAGCTTTCTAAGATGGAAGAATGGATAACGACAGTAAACGGCTTAACGAAGCCTATTGCATAGGCGTTTAAATATGGGTCTTGAATGATGTGCACCCTTGGCCTGTCTATTTGTAAAGCCTTGCAAGCTTGTTCAACCAAGGTGTTTACTTTGGAATAGTTTGTAGCGGTGACCAGGGCAGAATTTCCAAGTAGTTGCCCTTGATGACCTCGAATATAAATGAGAGAACCTAAGATGGTAATAACCAAAAGACTTGGTCTGATAGTGTACATAACCCAGCCGAGGAAAAGTAAGACAACTAATGAAAAGAATAAGGCAATTTTCTCACCGGGATAAACAGCATGGTCTAGATTATCTTTACTATTATTCATTTTCGATCTCCCTTACTGGTGGCAAATTCTCCAAATTACATATTTACATGTTCCACACCGGTAGATTCATAACCTCTAAAAGCAAGGAGTGATAGGCAAGATGAAAAAAGTGGTAATTGCCATGGATTCCTTCAAGGGAACCATGAGTTCATCTGAGGTATGCAATATAATAGAGGCGGGCTTTAAAAGCATCTGTCCCCATCTAATTATCAAAAAAGTGCCCATTGCCGACGGAGGGGAAGGCACAGTGGACACCTTTTTAGACGTTTTGGGTGGAGAAAAGATTCAGTTAAAAGTAACCGGCCCTTCATTTAAGCGTGTAAAAGCCTATTACGGCATCTTATCAGACAAAGAAACGGCCATTATTGAAATGGCGGCGGCTTCCGGTTTGCCGCTGGTTAAAAAAACCAGCAATCCCCTTCATACCACCACTTATGGAGTGGGAGAACTAATGCTTGACGCCCTTGATCGAGGTTGCAAGCGGCTCATAATCGGGCTAGGCGGTAGTGCCACAACCGATGGAGGAGTGGGCATGGCCGCAGCACTTGGAGTCAAGTTTTTAGACAGCCGTGGCAACCTAATCCCTCTAAATGGCAGTGGCTTAAAGCATCTTTCTTTCATCGACTTAAAAGGCAAAGATCCCCGTATTGACCAATGCGAGATTATTGCCGCTTGTGATGTGACGAATCCCCTTTATGGAAAAGACGGAGCAGCCCATGTTTATGCACCGCAAAAAGGTGCCGATTTAGGAACGGTTCTGCTACTGGATTCTAACCTAAAGCATTATGGTGAAATTCTCGAGGAAAGTCTTGGAATTATAGTACAGGCACTTCCCGGGGCCGGTGCCGCGGGAGGCTTAGGCGCGGGTTTGGCGGCCTTCACTTCTGCAACTTTAAAACCCGGTATAGAAATAATTTTAAATAGCGTGGATTTTGATAATCTCATTTCAGATGCAGACTTGGTCATAACCGGCGAAGGAAAGCTCGACAGTCAAAGTTTACATGGCAAAGTACCCATTGGCGTACTTAGACGTGCCAAAAAACAAAATATCCCCGTGGTGGCAATTGTGGGAACTGTGGGAGAAGGGATCGAAAAGATTCACAAGTGTGGGTTTGAGGCCATTTTTGCCACCAATAGGTTGGCTCTCACCCTTGAAGAACTAAAATATCGTGCGCAAGACGATCTGTTTGCCACTGCAAAAGACGTGGCTTTGTATTATTTGTAATAATATTCCCCCGGTTGGTTATATTACTTAGTGACACATTATAATCAAGAAAAGGGGAAGATTCATGGGTAAAGTAAATTATGGGCTTTTCGTTCTTATTATGTTTTCTCTTCTATTGGTAGGCTGCATTGGTGCCGAATCGGATAGCATTCCAATGCAAGAACAAATCAGACTCCGTATAGAGAGCATATCCAAGGTGGGAAAACTATCTGGTCATCACATAAGCGGTCACAAAAACCGGGTACAAGATATCACCGTAGAAAACGGAGAAGCGGTTCTTAAACTAATAGCATCACCTGATTTCAATGCTGATGGTGTTCTTTCTCTGGCAATAGACAGATCGGCATTAATTTTTAAGGCACTTTTTCAAGAAGAACGCTTTGCCACATTAAATGAAGTGCTGATTGAATGGTGTTATCCTGTAACGAATATTAAAGGACACGCCAGCCTCTATCCATTGGTTGTCATTAAATTAAGCAGAACCACCGCCACCACCATAAACTGGGCAAACTTCACCACGGCTAACCTCGTCAGTATCGCTGATCATTATTGGGAAAATCTAAATACGGAAGAGCTGGTTCAATAACTGTGTCTCTTTTTGTCGAATAATTCGTCACATTTATAATGCATTTGGAAAAATATATGATATAACAAAAGAGGAGTATTTTAATTGTAAAGTTCATCCATTCATTTGAATATTTATTCGCTGCGATCACATACTTCCACTTGCTAAAGGGTATTGTTCATCAAGTATGCATAGAACCATATGTCATGAAAAGATAGAACAGTAAAAAAGGGGAGTAAGACATGGAAAAGGTTGATTTAAGGCTTTTCATTCTTTTACTCATGGCAATCTTACTGGCGGGGTGCCTGTGGGGCGAGACGAAAATAGTCACTATGGAGGAGCAGATTCAAGAAAGGGTAGAAAGTAACCCTAAGGTCGGGAGACTTTCCGGACATAATATTTCCGAATACAAGTATAGAATCAATGACGTCAGTATTAAAAACGGGGAGTCAATTTTACAATTAATTGCCTCGCCGGGGTTATCCGTATCAGACGCATATAATTTGGCGATCAAGCGTTCATCCTTGGTTTTTGAGGATCTTTATTTAAGTGAATGCTTTGATGACTTAGAAGGCGTTCATCTCTTGTGGTATTATCCGGAGGTAAATCTAACGGGACAGATCGAATTAACCAATATTCTTACAATCTACTTATCCCGCCAAACAGCTTCCTCCATAAACTGGAGAAACTTCACGGATAACAATTTAGCCGAGATCGCGGATTATTTTTGGCAGAGCATCTAGCTTTGACCGCTCCCGCTTAGTCTGTTACAATTTAACTAGTCTTTGAAATAATCGGGAGGGTTCTCATGCACAACCATAATTTTATTTTATTTGATCTTGACGGAACTTTAACTGATCCCGGTGAGGGGATTATTAACTCCTTACAATACTCCTTAGATCGCTATGGTATAAAAGGAGATAGGGAGATTTTAAAGCAATTTATCGGGCCTCCGCTCATGGATTCCTTTCAAAAGTACTTTGATTTCGACGAAGAAAAAGCGCAAGAAGCGATTGCTATCTACCGCGAATATTTTGCCGAAAAGGGAGTTTTTGAAAACGAAATCTATCCGGGAATTGCCGAATTACTTAAGATTTTACAAGATCAAGGCAAAAAGCTCGCAGTTGCAACCACTAAGCCAACTGTTTTTGCCCATCAAGTTCTAAAGTACTTTTCCATAGATTCTTACTTCAAAGAAGAATTGGTCATAGGAAGCTTTTTAGATGGGACACGCACTGACAAATCAGAAATAATCGGTACGGTTTTGGAACTTGTGGACTCATCTAATTTATCCAAGGTTATGGTGGGGGATCGCAAGTTTGATGTACTCGGGGCGAAGGCCCATGGTATTCCCGCTATCGGAGTACTATACGGATATGGCTCCATAGACGAGTTAGAAACTGCTGGTGCCACAGTAATTGCCCAAACAGTTGCTGATTTGCAAAGACTGCTTACTGATAAATAATAAAACCGGTGATTTCTAAGAAAAGAGATCACCGGCTTTTTTTAATTACTCTGCAAAATCTTCTAGAGAAGGTGTTGGTACATTTGGATAATCAATGACTTTACCTTCCCATGTTCGTATCTTAATGGACTCTTTACCCCTTGAAATCAAGTATTGGGGTAGCATAGGGGTTTTACCATTGCCACCGGGTGCATTTACAATATAAGTGGGAATGGCCATTCCTGAAGTGTAGCCCCTGAGATATTCCATAATCTCCAGACCATCGTCAATAGATGTCCTAAAATGAGTGGTGCCAATGATTCGCTTGGCATGGAAAATATAATAGGGTCTAATCCTAAACTTTAAAAGCTCTTGATTCAAAAGACGCATTACGTATTTATCGTTATTTATGCCATTTAATAAAACGGCCTGATTTCCTAAGGGAATTCCCGCAAGAGCAAGTTTGTCACAGGCTATTTTGGCCTCCTTGGTCAACTCTTTTGGGTGGTTAAATTGAGTATTGATATAAAGTGGTGAATATTTTTTCAAGACATCAACCAGTTCATCAGTTATTCTCTGAGGCATTGTAACCGGGGTTCGAGTACCTAGCCTCACATAATCAACAGTGGGAATAGCATATAACTGTGCTAGAAGCCAATCTAACTCCTCGTCTGAAAGGAGTAATGCATCTCCTCCGGTAATCAACACGTCTCTGATTTCCGGGTTATTTCTAATGTATTCTATTGATTCCATAAGTTCTTCTCTGGACGTGTGATCATCTACGGAGCCAATATTCCTCCTTCTTTGGCAGTGTCGACAATACATGGCGCATTGGTTTGTAACATTGATGATCAAGCGATCCGGATATCTTCGTGTGATGGTTCCTGCGGGATTGGTGAATTCCTCGGCCATGGGGTCGGGTAGCCCCTTCTTTGATAATTCGGCGTGGAGAGGAACCGCTTGTAACTTGATGGGATCGTATTTATCTTCGTCGTCAATTAGGGCTAAATAATGGGGTGAAATGCTCCAGCGGAACTTCTTACTTACCATACCAATGGCATCAACTTCATCATCATCTAAACTAATAATTTTTAGCAATGTTTCCAGATCCGAAATTCTGTTTTCTAGCTGCCATTCGTAATTATCCCAATCTTGTTCTGTGGACTCAAGAATAGCGAGTATTTTCCCCTTTTGGCGTTCATAATTTGCCTGCACATCCAGTGCCATACCTCGAGGAATGGTATCCTTAACTTCCACATATTCTTTAATCCTCTCTTTCAGTTCGGAAGCCCTTTCAAGGGCGATTTCTTGTTTATTTTTCATAGTGTCCCCTTTCCATAAATCACATTAAATGTTGCGTAACATATATATTTCTACAAAAACATTAAATATCCTTTATTAATTTGTTTTTGTCTTTTTAAGGTCAAGCTTTTGAACTAAAAATAGGACTAAAACTAAAGCGGTAACGAGGACGACCCCATTCAAAATCCACTTAAGATTTTTTGTATTTTGTTCAACTGCCACCCCTTCTTTGATAGAACTGAGGGTCACAAGATCATGCGTTTCTTTGAGAATTTCAGTTCTGAAATCCTCCCAATCATAACGTGGCGCTAGGGCAAGGGGGTTGCCGAACAGAAGCCTATAAGAGGCACTCCCCACATCTTCGAAGACAATTTTGTCTAAATAATAGGTTCCCAAGATTTCGCCGATCTTAAGTGGACTATTATCATGATTTTCGATTCTAATAACCAATGTGCTTGCAATTGGGTCATTCCTCAAGTTAATAACATTGTTAGACACATCGCTATCGGCAAAATTAAGACTAAATATGGCTCCTTTAGTATGTAAAAGTTCTCTATCATCGGAGACAACTTCGTACACCTTATAATCACGCTTAAAGTTTCCTTCTAGCTCTAACTCAATCTTGGCGAACTTCAAATGCCCGGGGTTTTGTATGGTAATGACAGTTTGAGAACCCTCTTCTTTAAGTTCATATTCAACAGATTTCCGCTCTTCAAAGTTTCTCCAATCTTCTTTGAGCTCAAAGGCCACCCCTTGTAATCCGTAGAGACTAATGTTATCAATATTGTTTTTCACTTGGAGGCGGTAATAATTGTACAAGTAATTATTCTTCAGTTCGATAAAGTCTTTGGCTAATCCATCAATTAAATACAATTCATCGGAAAGTAAAAACGTCCATTGCTTGCCGTCATGA
>DUPA01000143.1 GCA_012838515.1 Natronincola sp.
CGATGGCCTTGGTCTGTCTTCCCCCTTTTCGTAATTTGAAATGGCAGTATGAGATACCCCAACTCGCTCGCCTAATTCTCGCATGGAAAGTTGATTAATTTGCCGAAGAGTTATTAGCCTTTCTGGAATGAATTCCATAACTTGATCCCCCCCTTTGGTTTACATTATATGATAATTCCCCTATTTTGTAAACCCCATAAGCCGGTAGGCCCGTAGTAATCTGATGTGGACATGGAGATTGAAGAATACCTTTCCATATCTAATGTTTACTTTCCCAAACAAAATGGTATCATATATAGTACCAAAAGTACGTGGGGTGGAATAAAGATGAGTTACAACAAAACTGATTTTTTTGGTTATTCTATTCGTCTAATACAATTATCCGAAGAAGATGGTGGAGGTTGGCTAGCCCATGTTCCGGAACTGAAGGGATGCTTAGCTGATGGTGATACCCCTGATGAAGCCTATGCCGAATTGAAAGAAGTGCTAGATTTTTGGCTGGAAGTGGCAAAAACAGAGGGGAAAAGCATAGCTAAAACTGCATATCACGAAGAAATTGAATATAGCGGAAGAATCGGATTGAGGTTACCCAAGAATCTCCACCGTATTCTTTCGGAGCAAGCAGAAAAAGAAGGCGTAAGCCTTAACCAATATATGGTTTCACTATTAAGCTACAATGCAGGAAGGTATGAGCAATCTGCACATAAAGAGCCCTAAAATGTTATCCAAGTACACCACAAAATATCACTTGACGAAATTGAAATGATGCAACTTCCAAGGGTATCCAACCTTCAGAAAAACTTACAAGAAAGCGCAAAAATATATGAAAAAGCAATGGGGAGAGGGAATATAAATGAAATATGATGTCGATATTTTGGGGTCTCGCCTTTGGAGTGTCGTGAAGTGCACCTGTCAAATAAAGTTTTGTAACAAGCGAACTCTGCCGAGAGCATCAATCTAAAATGGTTGATGCTTTTACTTTTTCCACAGATACCTGTTTTATAAATAAAAACCATCTTGTCTACTATAACGTAATGATGAAAATAAAAGGCATATTGGCTCTAGATTATTTGACTTTAAACTCGGGTTTCCCTCCGAAGCTTTTTTCGTGCCTCAAACGTTTAAAGGGAAAAGGAATATCCTCGAATACATAAATGAGGGGATCAAAAGGAGTGTATCAAAGATCGAAAAACGGATCGAACAAGAATGGAGGGCAATGAAACTAAGTGATACCGTCCTCGATGTGGCAGCCTTAAATGAAATAGCTCTGTGGCTTAGGGAAAATAAGCATCCCTATTACAACCGTGGCACTGCCGGTGCCAGCCTAATTCTTTATCTTTTACAGATAACAAGGGGTAACCCACTACCACCCCACCTCCATAATACAGAAATCGGTCAAACCGAATTCATGCCTGAATATCTAAACGGCTTTGACATACCCCACGACAGGCAAAGCGATAGATTAATCGCCGATGGACACAATATTCCCTGGCAAACGCTTTGGGGTTACGATCTAGAGTACACACCTGACTTTTATCTCGATCTATATGACGATGCAGAAAATGATCTACTTGATTTCCTTAAAACCCATTGGCTCACTAAACTAAATCCTAAAGCTAGAATCATCAAACATGAAAGCTGCATACAATTCTCCACCCTTTACTTCGTTTGTTATTGGAAAAGAGATGAATTTAACCTAGATTTTCACAACATACCAAGTGATCACTCTTCTAAACTTTTCGCCTTGACCAACTGGTAAGAAGTTCTTGAACTTGATCAATTTAAAAACCACGAGTCATCGCCAAATATACCAATACCCTCTTACTTTTCAGAACTAATCTCCGCATTTGGCCTACTCCACTCCACGGGAGTTTATAATCACAAAGTTGAGTTTATGATTAATGAGCTAGGCATGCTCGCCCACCAAATAACCTTTAGAGACGATGTCTTTCATTATCTTTTAAAACACAATTACTCAAAAAAGGAAGCGTGGCTCGGCATGGAGAAGGTCTACCGAGGTCAAGGCCTAGAAGATTATACTTATGGGATGATGTTGGCAAGTGACTCTTGGGTACTAAGCCAATGCGATGAAATTCGTTACCTCTTTCCCAAGGCACATGCCATAGAATACATCCTATTTCGCATCAAAGCACTACAAAGCAAAGTAAAAGTGAACAAGTCCATAAACAAACCCTTCTAAATTGGACTTTGGAATCATGGAAGGTTTTAATCAAGGATTCTTTGCCGTTTGCAAAGATGGTCTCTGGGGTTATGCAGATCGCAAGGGTAATTTAATTACACCCCTAATTTATTTTAAAAAGGAGAATTTTTATGACTAATACTAACCACGAACACTGCGGTGAAATAAAAGAACTGAAAAATAATTTGTTTAACTATGCCACAAGCGAGCTTTCTCAAGATGCCTTTATTTGCTTTTTGCTTTCTTTCGCCATGAAAGAGTTCGCTCACAAAGATAAGGCACTTACTTCTTGCGCCAAAGAACTTTTAGGAAAAATGCTTGAAACAGATAATACCAATGATCTATTTGTCACCGACATTAGGCGCCAATATAAAAATATCGATGTTTTAGTAACAGTCAACAATTCTACCTATATCATCATTGAAGATAAAACCTTTGGCAGACAAAGGGGAGAGCAACTTAATCGCTATAAAGAAGCCCTTTTAAAAGCAAATAAGGATATTAAAGAAGACAATGTGCATTGCGTCTATTATAAGATTCTTGAACAAGACCGTCCAGAGCCTGATGTGGTCAATATTGACCGCGAATATCTCTTAAACCTTTTTAGCAAGCATCACAGCAATAACTCAATCTATAAGCACTATTTTGACTACCTAAACTATATCGAAGCAGACGCCACCGCCTATAAACACTGTAAAGACATGAGCATATGGCGAAAATACTACAACCACATTTATCCCGGTTTTTTCACCCACCTCATTAAAAACAATATCATTTCCACAGATAGATCCCACGGTTGGAATTATGCAAACAACGCCAATGGGGGTATATGGTGCCTTTGGTGGTATGTAATAAGCCGGGAAGAATTAGAAAGTATGAATATTACAAAAGAACTTGCCGAGAGCGTTTACTTGCAAATGGAGGGGGGCCCTAATGCAGACAATCCCCATGACCGTTGCATCAGTATTAGATTTAAGAATTTAGATTTTAAGAAATCGGAAATAAAAGATTTGCGTTGGCAAATGCACCATTTCTTCGAGGATGTTTTACGAGAAAACGGATTTTCCAAAAAACGATTTATGCCCGGAGTTCACATGTCAGTAGGCCACATTAAACTAGATTACAAGGGTCACCAAGAGCAAATTAAGATTATGGAATCTGCTATGGATACGTTTATTTCAAAATTTAAATACGATCCAAGTTGAAAAAGAAACGTTATAACCATATAAGACTAATAGAACTCTAAAATACCTAATTGAAGAAAAACCACCGATAGAAGACTTAATAGCTTGTACTTCTTCTTA
>DUPA01000144.1 GCA_012838515.1 Natronincola sp.
CATGACGAATAATGGCCGCTTCAAAATGGTTGCCACCGATTCTTAAAGATTCGGATGCAACCTCGCTACCTAGGGAAATAACAGCAATATCTGTGGTACCTCCACCAATATCAACTACCATGTTTCCGCTGGGGGCTGAGATATCAAGCCCACAACCAATAGCTGCGGCAATTGGTTCTGTATTCAAATATACTTCCTTAGCACCTGCTAAACTAGCAGCCTCTAAGACAGCCCGTTTCTCAACCGTTGTGATTCCGGAAGGCACACAGATCATTACCCTAGGGTTGCCAAATCGCGGTCTAGAAACCTTCTTGATGAAATGCTTTAAAATATCTTCGGTAATCTGAAAGTCAGCAATAACCCCTTCTTGTAACGGCCTAATTGCTCTTATGGTACCGGGGGTACGACCAATCATTTCCCTAGCTTCTTCGCCTATGGCACAAATCTTCTGGGTATTGACGTTAACTGCAACTACTGCAGGCTCACGAATTACAACACCTTTACCACGTACATAAACTAAAATATTCGCTGTACCCAAATCAATACCAATATCTTTACCGAACATAAATTTGCCCCCTCCGAACACTACCAGATTCTACATATCGTAAAATAATGTTCGCCATTAAGGGGGCAAATCCTTTTTAATTTAACATTTCTAAGATGCGCAACTGTCGGCTTTGGCTCTATATTTCCTTTTAGTGGCTTCTCCACCGCGAATATGCCTTTGGGCTTTATTTAATTCTAAAACTTGTTTCACCTGTTCAGCCAATTCTTTGTTGATCCGCGGTAAGCGCTCAGTAACATCCTTATGAATTGTGCTTTTACTCACTCCAAAAATACCGGCCGCTTTCCGCACAGTGGCCTTTGTTTTCACGATATATAAACTAACATCCACTACACGCTTGCGGATATAGTCTCTCATCTGCGCTTCCCCCTAGCACTTTTTATACATTTATATGCTGCGGGATGGTTAATATGCTTGACATTAGCGAAGAAACGCTTGAGGATTAACTGGTTCATCTTCATAGCTGAGCTCAAAGAAGAAAGCACCTGATTTTTCCGGAAGAGCAATGTCTTGATTTTGTGCCACAAATTCACCCGGGCTTACCTTAATTCCCCTAATTGAACTGTAAGTACTACACCAACCGCTTCCGTGATCAATGATCAATTTTGTATCCATTCCGTTGGAATTAACAGCTACCACTTCCCCGGGTAAAACAGTACGTATTGCATCTCCTGTAACATTAAATTCCACACCGGAATTAAAACGCCAATCACCGTAGGTAGGATGACGATACCAACCATATGGGGTACTTATTTCACCGTGCACGGGCCAAATTAATTGTTCGATAGATACAGGTTCGGGCTCGGGGCGTTCGTTAGTAGGTTGTGGCAGTTCTTCGCCGGGGGGCTCTACCGTAACCACCTGTATGGGTCCATCTACAATCCAGGGATATAGATCAGCTATTACCCTTTCCACCCTTGTTTGTACTTCTTCTTCCACCTCTTCTCTAGTAATGTGAGATACAGATACGGGCTCCCTTTGCGGCCTGTTGCTGTACACCCCTATTCCAATTCCTAAAATCAGACAGAAACCAAATAAAATTCCAACATAGATCTTATACCTGCCCAGCCTAATCCATGTTTGTTGCATATCACTCTTCAACTCATGCCATTTTCGCATACTATCACCGCCTCGAAGATAGTATGCTCACTAGTCATGGCTTGTATACAAAGCAGAATAAAAAAGGCCCCCCGTAGGGGACCATAAAATCACTCGTTATTTGCCACTTCTAACCTAAGCAAAGCCTTTCGCAAAGCCAATTTTGCCCTTGAAAAATCAACATCAGCTTTTTGTCCTGCAATTCTTTGTTCGGCACGTTCCTTGGCCTGCCGGGCCCGAAGAACATCTATATTTTCGGCAAGCTCTGCTGTGTTAGCCATCACAGTCAAGCGGTTGTTATTCATCTCCATAAAACCGCCGCCTAAGGCTATTTTTCTCCTCTTTCCTTGAAGGGGGCCAAATTCTAAAACACCAATGGTTAAAGCGGCCATTATAGGCAAGTGTCCTGCTAAGACACCGAATTTTCCATCCTCACCGGGAAGCAAAACATGCTCCACATCTGCCAACACAACTGTGCGCTCTTGAGTTACCACTTCAAATTGAAAAGTAGCCATTAAACATTCTCCTCTGATGCTAACTTTTCTGCCTTAGCAACTACTTCATCAATTCCTCCAACCATGAAAAATGCATTTTCCGGTAGTTGATCGTGTTTTCCCTCGAGAATCTCCTTAAAGCCACGAATGGTTTCGGCAACGGGAACATATTTGCCGGCTATTCCCGTAAATGTCTCCGCAACAAACATGGGTTGTGACATGAAGCGCTCTAAACGACGAGCCCTTGCCACTATTATCTGATCTTCGTCGGATAATTCATCCATACCCAAAATTGCAATAATATCCTGTAGTTCAGTATAGCGTTGTAATACCTGCTGTACGCCTCGGGCAACTTCATAGTGTTCTTTACCTACAATGTCAGGGCTTAAAATTCTTGATGTTGAGGCAAGGGGATCCACCGCAGGATAAATACCCTTTTCTGAAATACGCCTCTCCAAGTTTGTGGTTGCATCTAGATGCGTAAAGGTAGTTGCCGGCGCTGGATCAGTATAGTCATCCGCGGGAACATAAATCGCCTGAATTGACGTTATTGATCCTTGCTTTGTTGTTGTAATTCTCTCTTGCAATTGCCCCATCTCCGTTGCTAAAGTCGGCTGATAGCCGGCTGCAGAGGGCATTCTGCCGAGAAGCGCAGATACTTCTGAACCTGCCTGGGTAAAGCGGAAAATATTATCTATAAATAAAAGTACGTCTTGTCGTTCTTCATCACGAAAATATTCCGCAATAGTAAGTCCCGTTAAACCAACTCGCAAACGGGCACCGGGCGGTTCGTTCATTTGACCGAAAACCATGGCCGTTTTATCTATAACTCCCGAATCTTGCATCTCAAAATAAAGATCATTTCCTTCACGAGTACGCTCTCCAACACCTGAGAAGACAGAGTAACCACCATGTTCATGAGCGATATTTCGAATTAATTCCATAATTAAAATTGTCTTACCAACACCTGCTCCGCCAAACAGTCCAATTTTTCCACCGCGAGCATAAGGAGCTAACAAATCAACAACTTTAATGCCCGTTTCTAGCATGGTTGTGGATGGTTCGACCTCATCTACCTTTGGTGCAGGTCGATGAATCGGACGACGTTCAGCGCTTTTTATGGGTTCACCGCCATCAATGGGTTCGCCTAAAACATTAAATAAACGACCTAAAGTTTCGGAACCCACCGGTACTGAAATGGGGCCTCCTAAATCGACTGCTTCCATACCCCTTTGCAATCCATCTGTTGACGCCATGGCTATACACCGCACCATGTTATTTCCCAGGTGCTGAGCTGCTTCTAAAACAAGATCAATTTTATGTCCCTCTGTTTCCCCTTCGATTCGAATGGCAGTTAAGAGGTCTGGTAATTGATCCGGTGCGAATTCAATATCAACTACAGGTCCAATTACTTGAACGACTTTTCCTTTGTTTGTACTCATCTTTATACCTCCTTATTTACGATTGCTTGCATCTTACGATTGCAACGCATCTGCACCGCCAACGATTTCTGCAATTTCCTTTGTTATTTGAGCTTGGCGTGCCCTGTTATAAGTTAAATTCAATTCTTGAATCAATTCACCCGCGTTATCAGTTGCGTTACGCATAGCGTTCATTCTTGCCCCTAGTTCGCTGGCCTTAGCCTCGGTTAATGCTTGGTAAACGGCTGTGTGCAAATACAAAGGAATCAACGCCTCTAACACCGCATTGATAGAAGGTTCAAAGATATATATGGGAATAGGTCCATCCTTTTTGATGTCCTTTAGTTGATCAGTAATTGGTAAAACTTCTCTTAGAGTAACTTCATAAGTTACCGTATTAATAAACTTAGTATATAAGATTGTCACTTTATCAAATAGACCGTGCGCATAAAAGTCCATAATAACTTGGCCAATATCCTGACCTTGCCTGGCTGAAGGATTGTCTCCCATATTTACAAATTCAGCTAAGAAGGTTTGCCCGCGACGCCTAAAGTGATCTCTCGCTTTTCTACCCACAATAACCATATCAGTTTTTGGATACTTCCGTAAAAATGCCTCTGCCTCACGAATAATGGCGGCATTATAACCTCCGGCTAAACCTCTATCGGAGGTAAGAACCAATAAGCAGTGACCCTCTCCTTCCCTAGCTTGGGCAATTTCGGGTAGTTCTTCTCCCCCCTGCTTCACTCCATCTAAGACTGTATTTAAAGAAGTGGCGATTCGTTCGTAGTAGGGGCGAGTATTAACCACAGTTTCTTGCGCCTTGCGTAGTTTTGCGGCGGCAACCATCTCCATGGCCTTAGTGATCTGCTGAGTGCTGGTGATACTGGCAATCCTCCGCTTAATCTCCCGGCTTGATTCTGCCATTTTATATCCCCCTAACTAACGAAATCTTTTTTAAACTCAATGATGACTTTCTTTAAATCATTTTCCAGCTCATCATTTAAGGCTTTTTCCTTCCTGATCTTTGCTAAAAGTTCATGATGTTCTTTTCTCATATTATCTAAAAATTCCGCTTCAAAGCGAACAACATCATTTACAGCAATTGAGTCTAAATACCCGTTTACTGCCACGTACAAGGCTATGGCCTGCTCTTCAACGGGCATGGGTTTATATTGCTCCTGCTTAAGAACTTCATACATTCGTTCACCCCGACCGAGCTGGGCTTGTGTACTCCGATCAAGATCGGATCCAAATTGGGCAAACGCCGCTAATTCTCTGTATTGTGAAAGGTCTAAACGTAGTGAGCCCGCCACTTGTCTCATCATCTTTACTTGGGCAGAACCTCCAACCCTTGAAACAGATCGTCCCACACTTATGGCCGGTCTGATTCCGGAATAAAACAAATCTGACTCTAAAAAGATTTGCCCGTCAGTAATTGAAATCACATTTGTGGGAATGTAAGCAGAAATATCTCCGGCTTGAGTTTCAATTATGGGAAGAGCTGTAATAGAACCTCCACCGAGTTCATCATTGAGTTTTGCTGCCCTTTCTAACAATCGGGAATGTATGTAGAATACATCACCGGGGAAAGCTTCTCTGCCCGGTGGTCTCCTAAGTAAAAGAGACATTTCCCTATAGGCTGTGGCATGTTTTGATAAGTCGTCATAAACAATTAAGACGTCCTTACCTGCATACATAAACTCTTCTGCCATGGCAACCCCGGCGTAAGGCGCAATAAACAATAAAGGCGAAGGGTCGCTGGCTGTTGCAGAAACGACTATTGTATAATCTAAGGCACCGTGTTTTTCCAAGGTGTCCACAACTCCGGCCACAGTCGATGCTTTTTGACCAATGGCCACATAAATGCAAATTACGTCTTGATCCTTTTGGTTCAAGATTGTATCAACCGCAATAGCCGTTTTTCCGGTTTGGCGGTCACCAATGATTAATTCACGTTGACCACGACCGATTGGTACTAAAGAGTCAATTGATTTTAGCCTCGTTTGCAAGGGCTCGTTTACACTTACACGATCGATTACGCCCGGTGCAGGTGTTTCAATGGGCCTATTATTAGTTGAATTAATCGGCCCTTTGCCATCTATTGGTTGACCAAGAGGATTAACGAGGCGTCCAATCAAAGCATCACCAACAGGTACTTGAACAACACGCCCGGTACGCTTAACGGGATCGCCTTCTTTAATGTGTTCATATGGTCCTAAAATAACGGCCCCTATATTGTCTTGTTCAAGGTTTAAAACCATACCGAATACTCCCCCGGTAAACTCAAGAAGTTCACCGGCGAGGGCCTTTTCCAAACCATATACACGTGCAATTCCGTCTCCAACCATGAGTACCGAACCTTGGTCTTCCATTTGTACCTCAGACTCAAAGCTCTCAATTTGGCGTCTTAGAATGGCTACAATTTCATCTGGTCTAATTGCCATAGCTATTCCTCCATTACTATAATTTTCGTTATTTATATATCTTGTTTAAAATATCACAAATTTGTTGTGCCGCTGTACCATCGCCATAGGGATTAATTGAAGCGGACATTTTTTCATATAAAGACTGATCCGTTAAAAGTGCACTTACGTTTTGCACGATTTGATCTTTACTTGAACCTATAAGTTTTACCGTTCCGGCTTGCACTGCCTCGGGTCTTTCTGTCACTGTTCTCATCACTAAAACGGGCTTATTTAGTGCTGGTGCTTCTTCTTGCAAACCACCGGAATCTGTCAATAAAATAGTTGACCGGGCTAACAAATTAGCGAATTCTTTGTAGTTAGGTGCATCAATGAGTACGATCTGTTTATCTTTTGACAGAAATTCCTTCATAACGTTTTGAATACTGGGATTTCTATGCATGGCAACTACTATTTTGCAAGATAGCATGCCGCTTATTTCCAGAAGGGCTTCGCAAATTCCTTCTAATGGTTCGCCCCAATTTTCCCTGCGATGGGCAGTAACCACAATTATAGGTTTTTCAAAATCTAACGCCTCAAGCTCCGGAGTGGTAAAGGTGTACTGCTCTTCTACCACTTCTAGAAGGGCGTCTATTACCGTATTGCCCGTTACGAATATTTTAGATTCATCCACATCTTCACTAAGAAGATTATTCTTGGCCTCTTTAGTAGGTGCAAAATACCAAGTTGTTATCGCATCCACCAGCCGCCGATTTGCCTCTTCGGGAAAAGGATTAAACACATCGCGTGTACGAAGACCGGCCTCAACGTGACCCACGGGTATACGCCTATAAAAAGCGGCTAGAGCAGCCGCGAAAGCAGTACTAGTATCGCCGTGAACTAAAACCAGGTCAGGCTTCCAGTTCTCAAAGATCTCATCCATTCCTTGTAATACCCTTTGGGTTACCTCACTTAGACTTTGCCCGTGGCTCATTATCTCAAGATCATAATCTGGCTCGATCTCGAAAATTTGAAGAACCTGATCTAACATTTCTCTATGTTGCCCCGTAACAATAACTTTTGTCTCCCATTGATCCATTTTTGCACTTTGCTTTACTAAAGGGGCCATTTTAATTGCCTCGGGGCGGGTTCCAAAAACTAAGGCTAATTTAAGCATCTCTACTCCGTTCTTTATACTGTTCTCGAAGGGAATTAATCATACCAACTCTTATAGAACCATACCAAAAGACCAATCCCAATACCAAGACAACAAACCAAGTTATTTTGGTTAAATGTGCGGTTAAAACCGCCATTGAGGCAGTAAACCCGGTAATCAAATAAGCTACACAAACAGCCTGCCGTTGTGTATATCCCAATTTTAATAAACGATGATGAAAATGGCCCTGATCAGCCTCGTAAATAGGAACCCCTTTTTGCATTCTTCTAATTACTGCACAAAGAAGATCCACAAGGGGAACTGCTAAAATTAAAATAGGTACTGAAATACTTATGGTTGCGGCGCCTTTCAAAGCCCCTTCCGTTGAAACCGCCGCAAGCAAGAAACCTAAGAGCATTGCTCCACCATCACCTAAATAAACACGGGCCGGATTAAAGTTATAAGGGAAAAAGCCCAAGGTAACCCCTACCAATATTACGGCCAAAAGCGCCGCATCATAGCGACCTAGCATTAATGCCAGTGTAGTAAGGGCTACTGCAGAAATCATGCTTATACCCACAGTTAAACCATCTAAACCATCAATGAAATTCATTACATTAATTAGGGTTAAGACCCAAAGCATAGTTAAGGGTATGGAGAGCTTGCCTAAAAAGAGCATACCGCCCAGGGGATTACTGATAAATTCGATGCGCGGTCCCCAAATAACATAAACGGTAACCGCAAATACCTGCCCGGCGAATTTAAGACCCGGCGAAAGTTCGAACCGATCATCAATGAGACCGAGAAGTAAAATCAAAAAAGCCGCCAATAAAGTGACACTTACATGGGGAATTTCTCCTACTAAAGATGCTGCAAAGAAACCGACAAAAATTGCCATACCGCCACCTGTGGGCATGGGGACTTTATTTATTCGCCTCGGATTAGGCACATCAACTAAACCCATGCGTAGAGCAAAACGTCGAGCCATGGGAGTCAGCGCAGATGTGATTGTTGTAGAAATTATCAGGGCCATGATAAATTGAGTGAAATTCATCATGACTACTCCTCCTCGTCCCACTGTTTTATAATCAATCCCGCCTCGTTCATTAGCTCTAAAGCTAACCCATCGGGATATTCACCGCGAAAAACCACCGTTTTGATACCGGCATTAATAAGCATCTTTGCACACAGAATGCAAGGTTGGTGTGTACAATACAAAGTAGCATCATTTGTACTCACTCCATGTAAGGCAGCTTGGATTATGGCATTTTGCTCAGCATGAGTCCCTCTGCACATCTCATGCCTCTCACCTGAGGGTATCTGCATTTTATCTCTTAGACAACCCACATCTAAGCAATGGGCAACACCCCTCGGTGCACCATTATACCCCGTTGCTATTATGTGTTTATCCCGCACCAAAACTGCTCCCACCCGACGCCTTACACAAGTTGAACGGCTGCTTACAAGATGCGCTATATCCATGAAATATTGTTCCCAAGATGGTCTTGGTGTCACCATATTCACCTCATACTTTGCTCAGAATTTCACTGTTTACTTGGTTCCGAAGAGGCGATCACCTGCGTCCCCTAAACCTGGGACAATATAACCATGTTCATTGAGTTTCTCATCAATGGCACCGGTATAAATATCAACATCGGGATGTTCTTTTAACACTAATTC
>DUPA01000145.1 GCA_012838515.1 Natronincola sp.
CTCACATCTAAAACCTCTTCTTCCCCTAGAAATTGCGGCTCATAAAAAGGAGCAAACCCCCTGCTTCCCAACTGTTCCATGTCATCAAAGGTTAAGTCGCTTCCCATAAAACTGCCCTTTTTCGCATGCGCAGCTACTCTGCGAGTTTTCCCTAAAGCCGGTAAGTACAGCCACATATCTTCGTCTTTCATTAAGATACCGGTTCCTCGCACATCTCCGGGAGCTAAGAATTTGGCCAACATTTCATCGCCATTAGATGCTTGCCTGCTCCACATCTGCATTTCCCTAGTTCTTTCTTGGCCATTAGCAGCTACTATAGTCATTCTTTGTTTCATCACTTTGCTCTCAGCACCCATCGTTTGATCTACTTTTGTTAAAATTTCTTCTCCGGTAAGGGTCTTGCCAAAAGCCGTTGCCCCAAGACTGAGGCTTAACAAGAGTGCTAAAACGATACTTCTTTTCAGTATTTTTTTCATTTCACTACCGCCTTTCCATATTGCTTTTCATGTCGTTTATTTCTCAGCACGATTACTGCAGGTAAAAGAGTTAAAGAACCAAGTGAAGCCACCAACATGGTTGCAGTGACCAAGCTACCAAAATATCTTAATGGTGGGAAGGAAGAGAATACTAAAATTACAAAACCGGCCACCACCGAACCGGTGTTAGTTGCTATTGCTTTCCCGGTAAAACGAATCGTTCTCGCCAGTGATTCCGTCACATCCCAACCTGATTTTTGTTCTTCACTAAAACGTGAATAAACATGAATAGAATAATCAATGCCTACTCCAATTCCAATACTGCTAATCAAAACCGTAACTATGTCTAAGGGAATCCCCAGCCAGCCCATTAAACCAAAGTTAATTAAAGTAGTTAAAAGAATCAAAAGTATGCTGAGTATGCTTCCTTCCCAAGACTTTAGAAGTAGGCGAACAATAATAAACACAGTTACTAGCGAAAATATTAAGCTGGAGATTTGACCTTGAATTATCATCTCAGCCAAGGAATTCATGAGTACAATGATACCTGTTGGCGTCGCTTCAATTTGCAAGGGTTCAAAGTGCTTTGCAGTAAGGTTATTTATCTCCTCAAAGAGAGCGGTGGTTCCTGCAGAAGAAGAATCCTTCACTAAAGCCTGAATGCGACCTTCTTGGTAATCCATAGTGAGAAATCTGCTTACCATTCCTTGTTCATCATTCATCTCCAAAAGCAAAAGATACTGCGCAACCAGTTCTCTGCTATCTGGCAATGCTATATATTCTTCTTTGCCATCATTGAGAGCTGAGTTCGCCTTTTCCAGAAGATTGACTATGGAAGTTGGTTTACCCACCAATCCGGTTGCTTCTAAATCATTTTGAAATGCTGCCATGGCTTGTAAAACCTTGGGCTCTTGTAAATCTCCTTTTAAGACCACTTCAACACTTTGAGAGCCCGAAAACTTATCTTTTACCAACTCATAAGCAAGCTTTGGTTTTGAACCATCATCGAAGAAGTTAAAGAAATTGCTGTCCGTTTCTAAGCGAGGTAATCCACTCAAGGCAAATCCTGCTAAAACTAAAACAATTACAATGACTAAGGCACTGCGCCCTGTTACAAAACGCGCCATTTTTTCTAATCCCCGTTCTAAAAAAACGGACGTTTTATTTTGATCGCGATTTTTCCGCAATCCTGTTGCTCGATGGTCTTTTTTACTTCCTCGCAAGATCAAAACTGCAGGTATTAAAGTTAAGGACACGCCTAAAGCCACCAATATTCCAAAGGCTGTAAATAGCCCAAAATCCTTCATTAGACTAATTGAACTTGTTAAATTAGAAGCAAATCCCGCAATTGTAGTAGTACCGGCCATTAACACTGCGACTCCCACTGAAATTAGGGCTACAATAGCAGCCTTTGTTCTAGTTTTCTGCCGTACTAATTCCTCTTGATAGCGCTCTAAGATATAAATGCCATAGGCACTACCTAGACTAACTAATATTACCGGCATAACCGCATTTAGAGGTGAAAGTTGCTTGCCTAACATGCCCATTAAACCTAAAGTCCAAATAACGCTGATTAAAACAGTTGAAAAGGGCAAAAGAACTCCTTGCAAATTCTTGAAGTTAAGATAAAGAACCCCCGCTATTAGTAGTAAAACTATGGGAAAAAGCTTACTTAGATCGGCTTTCATTGAGTTTGCCAATACCTGATTCAATACAGGCGTACCCGTTAAATAAAGGTTCTCGGTATTTGGTGATTCTTCAATTATTTGCCCGACTTTTTCCGCAACCAATACGGAATCAGCCTGTGGTTTTACCTCTACAACCATAAGGGCTGCATCAGCAGTAGGAGCTACCATACCACCGCTATACATTGGGTCTTGCAAAATTTCTTCTTTTAGTTCACTTAGTTTTGCCGCATCTTTTGGAATCTCTGCAATTAAAGGGGCAAGTTCAATACCCCACTCCGAACCTTGAACATCGTCTACAGATGTTAAGCTACGCACTTGACCCACACCTTCAACTCTTTCTAAGGTTGTTGACAACTCCCTTAGAGTCAATAAATTCTCATAAGTAAAGATATCTGAAGCAGTCATGGCTACCATGATGTATTCTGCTCCTCCGAATTTTGCTTCAATTTCGTTGTAGATTAAAACTTCCGGATGATTTGCCGGAAAAAAATCCTTTACATCGGTGGTTATCCCCACTTGGGGTGCGAAGTAGGCAAAAAAAGCCGTGATTATCAAGATTAAGGTTAAAGTTAGTTTTGGTGCTTTTTCTATTATTTTGCTAAAAGTCGTCATTAAGATTCCTCCCTACCTTTTTGCTGAGTGAGGTCTCACTCATTGATGTTTAAAAGAAAACCGATAATAACTATCGGCCTAACCCTTGCTTAAATAGTAACATTAACTCCTTAGGAGCATTTTGAAGAATCTGTTTTTGCTTATTTTCATCATCTGTGAAAACTGCCTTTAAAGCCATTCCTTGCACAGCGCCGAAAAAAGCTGCGGACATTAGTTCTGTATCGCAAGATCTGATTTCCCCATTTTCCATTGCTTTGTTAAGTAGAGTTTGAATCAAGGTGGGTACGCCCTCTAAAAATTTAGTTATCTCATTTATTTCGGAACCACCGGGTTTGGGATGTTCTCTCACTAAGATCTTTCCAACCAAGATGTTTTCTTCAATTGCTCTAAAGTGCTTCTCCAAAAGTGAGCCTAATTTTTCTAGGGCAGGTTTTTCACTTGCTAACTCTTCTTCGTAGGCTTTTTTCCGTTTCGCAAACTCCACTTGAAAAATATATTGTAGAATTTCTTCTTTATTACGAAAGTAGTTATAAATGGTACCTACCGCCATTCCCCCTTCTTGGGCTATGCGATCGGTTGTGGATTCATGGTAACCCAGTTCAGCCATTACAGAAATGGCAGTTTCCCGAATTAGTTCTTTTTTAGCCATTATGAATCCCCCTTTCGGCAAAGTGAGGTTGACCTCATTTATTACTTTAGCCCATATTTTTTTGAATGTCAAATGATTATTGCATGAAATCTTGAATTAATTTCGATTCCACCATACTTACTTAAGCTTAACGGATTAATATTAAAAAGGGCTATACCACTTTCACCCACCAACATTCATAGCTTATCCACAACACTGTTGATAACTTCTGTGAATACTGTGGATAACACAAAAGGGCTAATCAGCCCTTTTGATCACTTCAAATATTCCAATCTGTTCTTTAATGGTTTCCCTTATCCTACGTTCTGCTACCATGGTTAAATCGGGATAGCCCACCTGACTAAAAGAACCCACCGCATTGGCTAAAGTCAGGCTTTCTTCAGGAGACTTTCCAAGGGCAACGTTTAAACTTCTGCTTCTATCTGAACCGAATCTCCTTTTTTTAGGCGGGGGAAAATATTAAACGGAAGTTTATTTTTACCCACCACATCAAAGGCAACTGCACCTAAAAGCACCAATCCCTTGATTACTTGCTGCACATTGGAGCTGACGCCCATAATAGACATTCCGTTATTCAAAATACCCATAATCAGAGCACCAATTAGGGTGCCCCGTACTGTTCCCACTCCACCGTAAGCACTGGCACCACCAATAAAACAGGCACCAATGGCGTCAAGTTCAAATGACTGACCAGCTTGCGGCGAAGCTGAATTTAGTCGAGCGGCAAAGACTATACCTGCAACGGATGCTAAAAACGCCATATTAACATAGGCCAAAAATAGTAACCTATTGGTTTTTACTCCCGAAAGGCGTGCTGCTTTTTCATTGCCCCCAAGGGCGTAAAGATGGCGACCCATGACAACATGGGAAGTGAAATAACTATAAGCGATTAAAATGATACCCACAATAATCAATACCATGGGAATGCCCCTGTAAGAAGCGAGGATATAAAAGAGCCAGATCACTGCCGGCGAAATAATTGCCATTTTAATAATCAAAGTCCAGAGACTTTCCACTACATAACCCTTGTTCTTGCGTGAAAGATAACTCGACACTTGCATCACACAATAAATTGCAGCAATTAAAACTCCCACAAGCAAAGACGTTGTGTTTCTAACTCCGAATAAAGCCAAATTGGGGAATAAATCCGGAACAAAGCCTGTGGAGTAGGCCAAGTAGGCTTTGGGAAACGGTGCAATTGTAAGTCCGTTTAATACTATTAAGGTTAGACCGCGAAAAACTAACATCCCCGATAAGGTCACAATAAATGCGGGAATTCTCATATAAGCGATCCAAAAGCCTTGCCAGATTCCTATACCGATTCCAATGGCTAAACATAGCAATATTGATAAGTGGGGGTTCCATCCCCAAGTGATAATAAAGGTTCCGGCACAGGCACCGATCAAGGCAACCACCGAACCCACCGATAAGTCAATGTTCCCACCGCTTAAGATACATAAAAGCATACCAACGGCGAGAATTACAACATAGGCATTTTGGAAAATCAAATTTGATACATTCATTGGTTTTAACAAAACGCCCTTAGTAAGGAACTGAAAGGCAATAATAATCATGAACAGTGCAAGCAACATCATGTACTGTTTCAAATTATTGCGAAATGTTGTCCGAAAACGTTTCATGCCCCGATCTCTCCTTTGCTTTCCTGCATAATGCAATTCATTATACTTTCTTGGGTCGCCTCTTCGGCCGGTAATTCCGCGACAATTCTACCCTTATTCATCACATAAATGCGGTCACACATTCCCAAAATTTCCGGCAGTTCTGAGGAAATAAACAAAACCGATTTACCCTCCTCAACGAGTTCGTTGATGATCTGATAAATTTCATATTTGGCACCCACGTCAACACCCCTAGTGGGCTCATCCAAAATGAGCACATCAGGTTTTGAATAGATCCATTTACCGAGAAGCACCTTTTGTTGATTACCACCGGATAGATTGGAAACATATTGCTCTACGGTTGGGGCTTTTATTCCTAACGATTCTAGATAATGATCAGCTGTTTGTCTCTCAAGATCCGTATCAATACGGCCTTTATTCAAAACATAATCCATTCGCGGCAAGGTAATGTTATGCATTATACTATTTTCTAAAATCAAACCGCTTTCTTTGCGATCTTCAGTTACATAAGCCAGTTTAGCTGCAATAGCCTGTGGAATGGAGTTAAGCTCTAAAACTTCCCCGTCTTTAATAACCGTACCCGAGGCTTTAATGCCTTGAGCTTGCCCGAATATGGACATGGCAAGTTCGGTTCGACCAGCGCCAATGAGTCCATAAACACCCACAACCTCGCCTTTGCGAAGCTTAATAGAAACATCATCAACTACTTTTCTCTCAGTATATAGCTCATGATAAACCGTGAAATTCCTTGCCTCAAAAGAGATCTCGTCGCGAATAGTATGGGGCCTGGCGGGAAAACGTTCTGTCATCTCCCTACCTACCATACCGCGAATGATGCGCTCTTCGGAAACCTCATCTGCTTTGTTATCTAACGTTTCCACAGTTGAACCATCACGTAAAATGGTAATTCGATCGGCGCAATAAGATACTTCATTAAGTTTATGAGAAATAATAATTGAGGTTATTCCCTGTTCTTTCTGTAGCCTCAGTAACAAATCTAAAACGTGTCGTGAATCGCTTTCGTTGAGACTGGACGTTGGTTCATCTAAGATTAAAAGCTTAACGTTTTTAGCCAAGGCCTTAGCAATCTCAATGAGCTGCTGTTTTCCAACACTTATATCTTTAACTAAAGTACGGGGATCCTCTGTCAAACCCACAATTCGCATGTACTCTTCGGCCTTGTTATTGGTTAAATGCCAGTTGATCAAGCCCTTACTTTGCTGTTCATTACCGAGAAACATGTTTTCACCAATGGAAAGATAGGGAATCAGAGCGAGCTCTTGATGGATAATCACTATTCCCAAACGTTCCGAATCTTTAATGTCTGTGTGCCGGCAAAGTACCCCATCATAAGAAACATCACCTGAATAAGAACCAAAGGGATGTACTCCGCTTAATACATTCATTAAAGTGGATTTTCCCGCGCCGTTTTCGCCGATGACGCCGTGAACCTCGCTTGCGCGGAATTCAACAGTCAC
>DUPA01000146.1 GCA_012838515.1 Natronincola sp.
CCACACCTCCGAAAACATACAACAAAGAACCATTGGAATCATAAGTGAAAACACGGCTTCTTCTAATATCTAGGGCACTATAAATTCCATTATCACGACTAACAACATCAATAAAAACGGAACGCCCTTCAATGGTTGCCCCTAAACCTGCATAAGGATACTGAACATCTCCGATTGGCGGTTCGAAACCTTGTCTGCGCAAGACATCTTTACCACTGGGATTAAGGCGACGGATAGCGTCTGTTTCATCGGTTGATAAACCTGAAACGGTGGAAAAAATAAAACCACTTTCATCTATATACATATTGCTATACTCAGTGGGCAGGAATAGCACTCTACGACGACGCTGTTCCTTCGTTGCAACGCGTGACCAAAAATAATCAATAAGGTTAGGTTTAATCCGCGGTGCCCCAATGAAACCTCTGAAGTTGCCGGCGGGATCAAATTCTAAAATACCGTCAAAAGTGCCATCGGAGATGACATACATTCTTTCCGCTATGTCCACTGCAATTTTTCGAGGGCGATATCTAAAACCCTCGGGAATAACACCTTCTATATCGGTGGTTGGCTCGCCGACGTAACGTATCCACGATCCATCCGGACCC
The DNA here is from genome assembly GCA_012838515.1 of Natronincola sp. Taxonomy (GTDB): domain Bacteria; phylum Bacillota; class Limnochordia; order Darwinibacteriales; family Darwinibacteriaceae; genus DUPA01. The sequence goes on from DUPA01000146.1 coordinate 606, forward strand.
AATTCAACAACTCGTCGATTATTTTGATCAGCCACATATAAATTACCTGAATCTGTCACAAATATACCCCGGGGATTATTGAAGCCGTCCATATCACCGTTTGAATTGACGAATTCTTTTATCTCCCTTACAAAATTCCAATCGTGGTCAAAAACCACTATTCTGTTATTTCCGGAATCCAAAACATAAATGTAATCATTATCTATAAAAAGATCCTGAGGATTATTAAAACTGCCTACTCCTAAATCAGTTCCACTAAGGATTTTTGCAGGTACATATGCTTCCGGCGCAGGTACCGTTTCTGACCAGTAATCAAATAAATATCCTTGATAGGGAACAGCAAAAACCGTTGCACTACTGCATAGGAGCACAGCTAAAACCAATAAAATTAACCGCTTCATCACGTTCCCCCCTACTTATTAATACCCGCGGAACCCATTGTTTCCACTACTTTAGCTTGGTTAAACACAAAAACCACAATAGGTACGATCATCATAACTAACCCTACCGCCGCACCTACTCCGGCCCTAGCCACTCCACCTGCAATTATTTGATTCAAAGCATAAGGTAAAGTTTTTAACTGTTCAGAGTAAATAAACCGACCACCGGTCTCGTTCCAAAGTGTTTGAAAAGATAAAATAATTAAAGTTAACCACGCGGGACGCACGTTGGGCATGACAATTCTCCAAAATATTCTTAATTCCGATGCACCATCGATCTTCGCCGCTTCAATGATTGTATCATCTATCTGCTCCATAAACTGCTTCATCAAAAACAGGCCTAAAGACGCGGACCAAGCAGGAATAATGATGGATGCATAGGTATTAACCCAACCCAATGCTGACATGGTCAAATAGTTTGGAATGGCCGTCACTTGATAAGCAAACATTAGCGACAATACCACAAGACCGAAGAAGAAATCGCGGCCCGGGAACTTATGCTTTGCCAATACATAAGCGGCCAATGACGACATTAGCACGTGCCCGGTTGTGCCCATGACAGTAATAAATAAAGTATTAAACAAATATCGAGTAATTGGCACCCAAGAATCTTCCATTAAGACGAATAAGTCCTTAAAATTATCTAAGGTAGGATGCCTTACAAAAAACTGCGGAGGAAAAAGAAATAACTCACTTAATGGTTTAAAAGCGTTACTAATGGCAAAGACCAATGGTAAAGCACTAAAGGTCGCCCCCGCAAGCAAGAATAAAATAATGACCAAATCTCCACCGGGTGATCTACTTAACCGTTTTTTTCGAATACGCATCTTCATTTCCCCACCCCCTACTTGTCTAATCTACTCAATAGCCTTTGAACAAGCCTCTGAGCTACAATCATTGTAATGAACAAAACAACGGCGATGCTAGATGCATAGCCCATCTCAAAACGAATATTACCGTAATCGAGCAAGTGAGCCACAACAGTGTGAGCGGCGTAATCGGTACTTGGAAAACCCA
>DUPA01000147.1 GCA_012838515.1 Natronincola sp.
AGAAAGAGAAAACCTTATTTCGACAGTTGAAGCAGAGCGTCTCGTTAGTTTTGCCAACACAGCCGATCCCTTGTTTATAATCGGGGCAGTGGCCATTGGTATGTTTGCCCAGCAGAGCTTAGGACTTACTTTAGTTATTGCCCATTATGCAGCCGCACTTTTAGTAGGTTTTTGCATGCGTCTACATAAAGGAAAAGAAAGCCCGCCTCCAACAAGGGAAGGAACTTACTTTAATCGGGCCCTTGAGTCACTGGACAAAGCCGCCAAAGCAGATGGAAGACCTTTAGGTCAACTATTTAGTGATACAGTGAAAGATACCTTTCAGTCAATGCTATTTATTGGCGGATGTATAATGATCTTCTCGGTATTAGTGAGAGTAATTGAAGCCACAGGTCTTTTAAAACCGGTAATTTACTTAATATCGCAACTTCTTAATCTAGTAGGTTTAGATCCGCGTTTATCCACCGCTCTTATTAATGGATTCTTTGAAACCACCTTAGGAGCACAAACTGCAAGTGCAACTTTAGCACCAATTGGGGCCAAAGTCACCATAGCTAGCTTTGTCATTGGTTGGAGCGGTTTATCTGTCCACGGTCAGGTCGCCGCGATGCTTACCGGTACGAAGATGAAGTTAAAACCATATCTATGGGCACGCTTTCTTCATGGGATCTTTGCAGCAATACTTACCGCTTTATTACTCGGCCCGGCGAGCTTTATCCCCACCTCTTTACAACAAACCCTACCAGTTTTAAGCCAACCTTATTATCTTAATGGCTCATTCATTGCCCGCTTGCTTGCATCAGCTAAACTTGCAACAAGCATAAGTTTGATCATAGTGATATTATTAACCACAATATGGTTAATTAGACGTATTGTCTTCGTCTCTTTAAAAAGATAAATCAATCTCCGCTTTTTAACTCTTCTTTACTTTTTTCAACCACATTCAAGGTCTTTTCCAAGGCCTCTTGTAAGTTAGAGAAGATCTGCATGGCGTAATCCTTCGCCCCTTCGCGGATCTCCTTTGCACGCTGATTACTTTCTTCCAAGATGGCTTCGCTTTCTTCTTGTGCCTGGCGATGAATTTCACTTGTGCTCACTAACTGGGTGGCATACTCCTCTGCCTTGGCCACTAAACGCTCGGCTTGCGCCTTGCCCTCTTTAATCAATTTTTCTTTTTCCGATGATACAACCTCTGCCCTTTTTACCTCTTCTGGTATTGCAACTCGAATAATATCAATTAAATCAAATAGTTCATCCGTGTTGATTAGGACCTTACCTGTTAAGGGAACTTCGGGGGCCCTTTCAATCAGGCTTTCTAATTGCTCTATTAAAACTAAAAGATTTACTCTATCCATTCTTACATCTCCCCATCCCTATATTTCGCATACAAACGCTTCGCAATACTGGGACTAACCCAGTTAGATACATCCCCGCCCCAGGCGGCAACTTCCTTTACAGCGGAAGAACTGATGAAAGAAAATTCACTGCTTGTCATCATAAATACCGTTTCTACACGACTATTGAGGCTGCGATTCATCGAAGCGAGTTTAAACTCGTACTCAAAATCTGTAATCGCACGTAATCCCCTAATCATGGCGATGGCATTTTTTTGTTTAGCATATTCAACTGCCAATCCCGAAAAAGATTCTATCCCCACGTTGCTAAATTCCCTGGTTTCTTCAACTAGCATCTCAATGCGCTCATCAACTGTAAAAAGGGGGGTTTTATCAAGATTTTGTAAAACAGACAAATAAACATAGTCAAAAAGAGTGCTGGCTCTCTTTATAATATCTAGATGTCCGTAAGTCATAGGGTCAAAAGTCCCCGGGCAAACCGCTATTTTCACTCTAACTCCTCCCTGAAACCATAAAAGTAAAGCTTCGTATCTCCGTATTTTTGTTCTCTCATAAGAGAAAGTTTCGACACGACTTGTGGTGCATCCTCTTTATTACTTGCCTCAACGATGACTATTCCATCTTTTTTTAAAACACTTAATTGCCCAATCTCCTCTAGTGTCTTGGAAATAAGTCCTTTGTTATAAGGGGGATCCATAAAAATAAAGTCAAATTCTGCGTTATCCTTATCAAGGCGTTTTAGGGCAAGAAACACATCATTTGTATATGTCTCACCTCGTTCGAAATTTGCCTTCATTCGATTTGTATTTATAATCTTCGTGCATTTAGGGTTTGAGTCTATTAAAACCACTCTGTGGGCGCCGCGGCTTAGTGCTTCTAACCCAACCCCGCCATTTCCCGCATAAAGATCTAAAAAACTACTACCGGAAATAGATGCTCCAATAATATTGTAAAGAGCCTCTTTTACCCTATCTGCGGTTGGCCTAGTTTCTTGCCCCGGAAGACCCGTTAGTTTCGTTCCCTTTGCCGTACCGGAAATGATCCGCAATTTATGCCCCCCTACCATGTTTTACCAGAATAATCAGGTGGTAATTTGCCACATACTAGCAAGAGAAGAAAACCTCCCCATAAGGTTTGATCCAGTTTCTCCTCTCCCAAGGCGACGGTTAAGATTAATACCGTTGCCTTTTCAGTTCGTTTTTCAAGTATGAATAATTCTTTAAGTCGGGATCATCAAGCAAAAGCTCCTGCACTAAGCGGGCGCTTTCTTCTAAAATAGCACTATCCTCCAACAAATTTGCTAGTTTGAAGAGCGGCTGTCCCGATTGCCTAACACCTAATAAATCACCCGGACCCCTTAGCTTGAGATCTTCTTCGGCTATTTTAAATCCATCGTTGGTATTTCGAATAACATCAAGACGCGCCCTACCAAGTTCGGAAAGATTATAAGATAGTAAAAAGCAGATGCCCGGCTTGTCTCCCCTTCCGACACGTCCCCTAAGTTGGTGAAGTTGGGCTAGACCGTACCGTTCGGCGTTTTCTATAACCATTACAGTTGCATTGGGTACATTCATTCCCACCTCGATCACTGTGGTAGCTAGGAGCACCTGAATCTCTTGGTTATAAAAAGCCTGAAAAATCTCTTCTTTCTCCTTTCCCATTTGTCCATGGAGTAAGCCGACACTTACTGTTGATAGTAACCCTCTTTTTAGTTCTTCCATCTCATTAACGGCGGCTTTGAGATCTAATTTGTCTGACTCTTCGACCAAAGGGAAGACAACGTAAGCCTGCTCACCCCGCTTTATCCGACTAACTAAGTAATCATAGACGTCATTACGGCGCCTGGGATCAACTAGACGTGTATCGACCTCTTTGCGACCTTGCGGAAGTTGCCTAATTTCGGTAGTCTCCAAATCTCCGTATAGGGTAAGCGCTAAAGATCTAGGGATAGGAGTGGCACTCATAACCAAAAGATCTGCATTGCCTTTATCTAAAAGCGCTAATCTTTGTCGAACCCCAAACCTATGCTGTTCATCGACAATTGCCAGTGTAAGATTCTTGAATTTAACCTTTTCCGTAATCAGAGCGTGGGTGCCCACTGCTACTTGGGCACTACCGTTTGCCAAAGCTTTTCGTACTTCGTCGCTTTCTTTAGCCGGCATGTGACCGATTAAAAGTGTTACATTAATCCCCAAAGGACCCAAAGATCCTTTTAGGCGTTGAATCATCTGGCGGGCCAAAACTTCGGTCGGAACCATCATGGCAACTTGCCCACCGCTTTCCACGGCCTTAATCGCGCCATATTCTGCCACAATTGTCTTGCCTGAACCAACCTCTCCATGTATTAATCTCCTCATGGGAAACGTTGACTCCATATCTTTTCCGACTATTTTCAGTGCGTCTTGTTGATCATCGGTTAGTTCAAAAGGTAAAGACTTTAAGTAGCGCTCCACAAGTTCACCATCTAAACTATGTTTAAAACCTGAAGCCTTCTTCACCCCATATTGTAAACCCAAATTAAAAAGAAAAAACTCCTCAAAGACAATTCGCTTTCGCGCCTTTGCTTGCATCTCCCAATCAGCGGGAAAGTGGATCTCCCGAAATGCTTGTTCCCGCTCCAAAAGGTTCTTGCTAATATTAGGGGGCAAACACTCTTCCAGCTCGTGGCTGTAATTTAGGGCATATCTAATCCAATTTTTCCTTTGTTCATTTGAGACCCCGGAGATTAAAGGGTAAACTGGCATTAGTCCATGGTGCATTGGCTCTTTATCAAAGAATTCCGGTGAGTTCATCTCCAGACCGAATAATGCATCCTTAACCATACCGTAAACCCAAATTTGCTTTATTTTTTGTAAACGGCGATACAAAAAACTCGGTCCCCGCCCCCTGTAATGAATGAACCAAGTTAAAGTCAACATGTCGTCTAACCTTGCTTGAATAATTCTACGACCGCCCGAAATATTCCGCTCATTTAGATTTAACAACGTACCGGTAATAAGCTGCTCTTCGTTTGCCTGTGCCGTGTGTGGAGTTAATACTTTTTGAAAATCCTTGTATGCCCTGGGAAAACTAAATACAACATCGCGGACTGTCTCTAGACCGAGCTTTTTTACGGTCTCAGCCCTTTTTGGGCCAATCCCCGGCAAAACAGTTACGGGGCGATCGAGCATATTCATACTTTTTTCCACAAGATCACCTCTACAAACATGAAAGAGCCCTTAGGGCTCTAATTTTGATTTAGACGGGAAGTATAAATAATGCAACTGCTCCCGGTCCGGTATGGACTCCAATGGTGGGTCCCATTTGGCTAATTAAGATATCTCCATCGACCGGAAGAACCTCCTGCAAAGACCGACTTAAACGTTCCGCTTCTTCTTGGCTTTCGGAATTACTGATGCCAAC
>DUPA01000148.1 GCA_012838515.1 Natronincola sp.
AACTTTAGATATTTCACTTTTTTCGGTTTAATCCCGGAACCGGGCATAAACCTACTAGGAAGCTATTGGCCTTTTGTCATCACTGCCCTTACGGGTACGGGTTTACGTAACGGTTTGTTCATTTATATCATGCGTCAATTTTTTAGGGGCATTTCTAAAAGCCTTGAAGAAGCGGCTTATATTGATGGTGCCGGACCTTTCCGCACATTTTTGCAAGTTATGTTACCAAACGCAAAACCGGCAATGTTAACAGTATTCTTATTTGCCTTTGTATGGCAGTGGAATGACTACTTTTTCACCTCCATTTATATGAGTAATGCGAAGGTATTACCTGTGATGCTTGATAGAGTTTCCTTTGACGTGATGAAGACAGCCAACTATATTTCCGATCACTATATGTCTATTTTGGATAATACGGGAATGGTATTATTTATTGTTCCCCTATTAATTCTTTATGCCGTATTACAACGCTACTTTATTGAGGGCGTTGAGCGTACGGGACTTGTTGGTTAATGATTTTGTGATTCGAAAGGAGGTGGGTCGGGGAGATACAATTTGTATTGGTAGAATTTAGATAATTATAAAGGAGGATAATTAATGAAACTGATGAAAGCTGTTGTGGTGTTTTTAGTAGTTGCTTTATTGGCTGTACCTGCCAGTGCTGAATTCGATTTTCCCGAATTTGACCTAGGCGGTAAAACTGTTAACATTTGGTGTTGGTATGACATTGAACTCGACGAACGAATTGCCGAAGTTGAGGAAATGTTTAATGTTAAAATTGCCACACCTCAAGTGGAATGGGAAAGACAAAGTGAAAGCTATATGAGCCGTCTTTTAGCAGGCGATTCCGAATATGATATTTGGTATGCTTCTCACGAATTTGCGATTCCCATTATGAAAGATGGCGCATTCTATCCAATGAACACTATCTTGCCGGAAGAATATTTTGAAAATGCGGATCCACATCTTAAGGCCATGATTGATAACTTAATTCTCGATGGTAATATCTATGCGTTTAACTCCATGCATAGTGCCATGAACGACATGAGCTTTTTTGTGTGGAACAAAAGCCTTTTCGAACGTGAAGGTCTTCCCGATCTAGAAGAAGCTTATTATAATGATGAGTGGACTTGGGAATTGGCAACAGAAATCGCAATCAAAGCAACTCGGGATACCGATGGCGATGGCATTGTTGACCAATATGGTTTCTCAGAAGTTTATCCTTGGTCATTTGTTCTATCCCACGGTGCAACCGTTGTAAAACAAGATGATTCTGGAAAATGGGTCTTTTCTCTAGATGATGATGATGCACTAGAAGCTTTACAACAATTGTATGAGTGGAGTCACGTTAACCAAGTAGTTGAAGGCGACTGGTTCCAAACGCCATTCCGCGAAGGAAAACGCGCATTTGCTAATATGCCCGCTTGGATGCTTTGGTCTTTAGCAGATGAAATTGATGATGAGTATGGTGTTCTACCATATCCAAAGGGACCAAGCAACGATTATTATGTTGCTCCAACCGAAGTTCTAAATATGTTTTACATCCCTGCCAATAGTGCTAATCCTTTGGCAATGGCAGCGATTGTTGATCACCTAATGCCTGAGGCCGATGACTATTTCTACGATGTTATCGAAGGTCAGATTCTTGGTCAGGCACCGGATCGTGCTTCTGCGGAAATTATGGAAGACGCAATCTTAAACTGGGATGGTCAGTTTGACATTGTAAGAGGTTTCGCAGGCGCAACCATTTTGGAAGAAGCATTATGGTCGATTCTTTCCGGAGAAAAGACTCCTGCACAAGGCATGTCAGAAGTTAAACAGCAAATTCAGGCAGCCGTTGATGATTTACTTAACTAAGTCTTAGTAGGAACCCCTCTGGGCTTCATCCAGAGGGGTTCCCTCAAAGGAGGGAGGTTCCAATGAAGGGGTGTAGGCTAGCGCTTTTTCTGGGGCTTATTTTATTGATTAGTTTATTCGTAGTAGTGACAGATCAAGTTGAGGCAGAAGGGACGTTGAAATATATGAACAAAGATTTTTTTGCTAGTGGAATGAATTTGGCTTGGTTGAGTTTCGCTCAAGATTTAGATCGTTTCTATGAGCCAAGGTTCATAAGAGCAC
>DUPA01000149.1 GCA_012838515.1 Natronincola sp.
TGGCTAGAAAGCTAAATTTAGGCGAAATAAATTTAGGTAAACCTAGCCAAGCAGCCTCCGAAACTGCTGTAAAATCAACGGCTCCCCTTGTGATTGCAAAGATATATCCAGCGATGATACCGATGAGAATAGGCACAACGGCAAAGAAACCTTTGAAAAACATGGTGCCCAAAACTGTCACGACGAGGGTGAAAAGTCCGATTTGCACGTTGACGTCTGCTAAAGAGTTACCTTCAACGAATCCGGCCATTCCAACTGCATTTGCCGCAAGCCCTAAACCAATAACCATAATAACCGAGCCGATAACAACTGAAGGAAGGACTTTATCGATCCAATCCAGACCAATGCGAGAAATTATCAAGGCTATAGCGATGTATACTAAACCAACAGCAATCGCCCCACCTAAAGCATACTGAACACCGAATTGAGCCGAAGCCGCAATTAACGGAGTAATAAAAGCAAAAGAAGAACCTAAATAAGCAGGAACCTTACCCTTAGTTATCAACATGAAGATAAGCGTACCCGTTCCTGACGTAAATAAAGCTACAGCCGGATCCAAGCCAGTTAAAAGCGGAACCAGAACTGTAGCGCCAAACATGGCAAATAAATGTTGTACACCTAGAGCCAAATGCTTTCCTACACCTAAATTGCTTTCCTTTTCCAATGCTAAACTCATAATGTCCTCCTTTAACGTCTTCCAAGATTTTGTTGAAGATCTTATTCTTTTTCTAAAATAACCACACGATCGTCTTGATCAATTTCTTGCAAGCGTACTGAGACAATTTCCTTAATGGAAGTGGGCAAGTTTTTTCCCACAAAATCGGCGCGAATGGGTAGCTCCCGGTGACCGCGATCAACCAACACTGCCAATTGAATACATTTCGGTCTACCTAGATCCATTACAGCATCTAAACCGGCTCTAGCTGTTCTTCCCGTAAATAGCACATCATCAACCATTACGACAACTTTACCCGTAACACCCACCGGTACTGAAGTGTGATTTACTACGGGCTGTTCTGCTACGGAAGAAAGATCATCGCGATAAAGAGAGATGTCTAACTCACCAACATCAACTTCCACACCTTCGATTTCCTTAATCATTTGAGCAATACGTTTAGCTAAGGGTACTCCCCTTGTTCGAATTCCGACTAAAAGTAGACGGTCCGTTCCACGGTTATTTTCCACAATTTCATGGCTTATTCTTGTTAGTGCCCGTCGAATTTGCGCACCATCAAGAATCTGAGCTTTTTCCTTAAAAATCTGTTTTCCTCCTTTCTACAAAAAAACTTCCTGCTCATACATAATACGGGCAGGAAGCACTTTTCTCACCGTTCCTTGCCAGCTTCACAGAGCTAACTTAAAGGACCATCATTATGATTGTAGATTACACTAAAAATTAGCATTTGTCAAACAATCAGACGCGCTTTTTGAACTATCTGCATGAAGCGGAAATCAGGATCGGAAATAAACTCAACAAATCCCCCTAAGGGATGATTAAAAGCCAAATAGCAAGAGTGTAGCAGTTGACTTTTTGCTCCTAAGTTATTACGCCTAAACCCGTATATTTCATCTCCGACCAAGGGGTGGTGGATGCTTGCAAAATGTACTCTTATTTGATGCATACGCCCTGTGACTAACTTACAAAGTATTAATGAGTACTTATTGAATTTTTCTTGAACTTGATACTCTGTTTTAGCCCAACGTCCATCGTTGATTATGGCCATCTTCTTACGGTCCTTTACATGGCGTCCGATGGGCTGTTCTATTATACCCTCGTCTTCTACCATGGCTCCGTGCACTAACGCAACATAATGACGATGGATTAAGCGCAGTTTGAATTGACCGGTTAGATATCTATAGGTTTCATTAGTTTTGGCAATTACCATAAGCCCACTTGTATCCTTATCTAAACGATGAACAATTCCCGGTCGATAAGCCTCCCCTTCGCTGGAAAGGTTATCTAGATGAAAAAGAAGAGCATTAACTAATGTTCCTTTACAATTTCCCGGACCGGGATGGACTACTAAACCTTTGGGTTTATTCACAATTGCCAACTCTTCATCTTCGAAGACAATATCAATGGGGATATTTTGGGGTTCTAACTCATAAAGGTTCTTTTTAGGGACAATGGCAGAGATTTTATCTGCCATCTGCAATCGATAACCTGCTTTTTGTGTTACTCCATTTACTAATATATGATCTTGTTCAATTAATTTCTTTATATGGGAACGACTAAGTGACAGCTTAGTTGACAGCCATGAATCTAAACGAATTATCTGCTCTTCATCGAAGGTTAATTCGTAAAGCTCACCGAGTTTTTCTGTCATGAATCACGACCTCCCAGAATAGCAAAGCCGCACCAAGTACAATTGCAACATCGGCTATATTGAAAATAAAAATCCGAATATCAATAAAATCCACCACAGAGCGGTAAAGTATACGATCAATTAAGTTTCCAATAGCACCTGCGAAACTTATGACTATTCCCCAGCGAGTGAAAAAGCTTTTGGCCTTGATTTTTTTCCACTGCGTCGCAATTACTACTATAAATGCCAGTGATACAAGGGAGAGGAAAATAACTTGTCCCTTTAAGAATCCAAAAGCTGCTCCTTTATTATGAACGTAAGTAAGATATAAGACGGGAGGAAGCAACGGAATGCTCTCGCCTTCCACCATCTTGCTCATCACTAACATTTTAGTCAAACGATCTGCAATTAAAATAAGTGTTGTTACGATGGCATAAATCAAATATACAACCCCTCCCCTTCTTCGATCAGTTGATAATTCTGCGTCGGGAGGGGTTTTCCTGCCATGGTTAATCTTTTTCAATATAACTGGATGTGCCGTAGCGTGCAACTGCCTCCCAAGCATCTTCTCCATCAAAGCCAACGTTATCTGTCTCGTCTAAAAAAGTTCGCATGAAGGCCGGTGCCAGTGATTCCTCCTCTATTGGTCGATCATTGACATCCCTTTCTTCTTGCTCGCGCTTACATTGTATACACAGCAATGCTTGGGGTAGTGCCAGAAGGCGTTTTTGGGATATGGTTATGCCGCAATTGCGGCATAACCCATAATTACCCTCTCTTATGGCATCTAGAGCCTCATCAATCTGGGCGATTTGCTTTCTCGTTGTCTCTAGAAGTCCCAGATCCTTGCTTCGTTCGTAAAGCTCGGTGGCAACATCTGCAGGGTGATTATCGTAAATAGAAAGTTCCGAAATTGAATCCTTCAAAGATTCTCCTAAGCCGTCTGCTTCACTAAGTCGTGTTTCGACTTCTAATAACTCCTTTTTTTCGGAATTCAACATTTGCTTCACGCGGTCTAGATCGTTTCCCATTTTTGCCTCCTAAGGTCTTCCTGCTAATTCATTTTGGACTATGCGGGTGATCTCGGCGATGAACTCCCCCACAACGGGGATGTTTAACGATGCTATAGTACCCAGAATATACAAAAAGAGCGCCCCTACCACAGTAAATCCAATGGCTAAACCAAAACCCCTAAAAATTCCTGCTAGAAAGTTAAGGTAAAACAATCGTTTTGGTTTTCGATACAGCTCAATATATTCTGCAATACTTGCCTTATTTAGTGATAAAATCAACTCTTCAAGTTTGACAAAAAGGTTTTGCACCAATCCGGAGCTAATTTTATCCATCGTCCGCACCCACCCTTCACCTTTTAGAATGCACAAACTCCCCACTCGTATACATTACAAGTGGGGAGTTTAGTAGATTGTTATTCAATTGCATCTAAGCAACGATGACATATTCCTGCATACTCCGCATGCCCGCTCAATTCAGGGAATGTCTTCCAGCATCGTTCACACCGTTCACCGGAAGCATGTTGCACATCAACTGAAATTCCTTCTTCACCGTATAAGGGTTCGTTGTCGTCTTCAAAGTCTTTAATCTCCACACTTGAAACAATAAACAAAAGCCGTAAATCTTTCTTAAAAGCATCTAAAACTTTTTTGAAATGTTCGTTAGCGTAAATGGTTACATGAGCTTCGTTAGCTGCACCGATAACTTTAGCTGCTCTAGCCAGTTCTAAGCCTTTGGATACGACACGTCTAATTTCTAGGAATTCGTCCCAACGAGTATCCAGTTCGGTGTCGAGATAATGTTCAGGTAGATCTTCCCATGTAGAGAAATGAACACTTTTAGCTGTGCGTGCCGCTTCGGGCAGGAAGTCCCAGATTTCTTCTGCTGTAAAAACTAAAATAGGTGCCAAAAGTTGTGTTAGCTCTTTAATGATGATCAAAAATGTCGTTTGAGCTGACCGTCTTTCCTTACTATTTGCAGCATCACAATACAAGCGATCCTTAAGCACATCTAAATAAAATGATCCTAAATCTACAGAACAGAATTGATGTGCCACATAATAGGCAATGTGGAAATCATATTTCTCATAAGCCGTCTTCATTCTTCTACTTAGTTTGGCTAACTTCATCAACGCCCAACGATCCAGCTCTTCCATTTCATCATATGGAACCACATCATTTACAGGATCAAAGTCATGGAGGTTACCTAAAATAAATCTGGCCGTATTTCTAATTCGTCTATAGGCTTCTGAAAGTTGCTTTAAAATATCATTGGAAATTCTAATGTCGCCCCTGAATTCTGCTGAGGCAACCCATAAACGCAATAGATCTGCACCGTATTGTTCCCAAACTTCATGGGGACCAACAACATTACCAATGGATTTAGACATCTTCTTGCCTTCGCCATCTACCACCATACCGTGTGTTAATACTGCTTTATAGGGTGCAGTTCCGGTTGTGGCGACGGATGTGGATAGCGAAGACTGAAACCAACCTCTGTGTTGGTCGCTTCCTTCTAAATAAAGGTCGCAAGGCCAAGTGAGTTCCGGTCTGGTTTTTAGAACAGCTCTATGGGAAACACCTGAATCAAACCAAACATCCATGGTGTCTGTTTCCTTTTGAAAAGACGAGCCACCGCAACTAGGACATGTATAACCTGCTGGTAATAGCTCACTGGCATTTCTATTAAACCATGCATTGGAACCTTCTTCACTAAAAATACCTGAAATATGATCAATTGTCTCCCTGGAAGCAATGGTTTCGCCGCAATCACAATATAATACCGGAATTGGTACGCCCCAGATTCTTTGTCTTGAAATGCACCAGTCTGCACGATCTGCAACCATACCCTTAATTCGATCAATACCCCAACCGGGGATCCACTCCACTTGTTCAATGGACTTAAGCATATTATCTCTAAATTGATCAATGGAAATAAACCACTGATCTGTGGAGCGATAAATTACTGGTTCTTTACACCGCCAACAGTGGGGGTAGGAGTGTTCTACAAAGTCTAGCTTAAGCAATGCCCCTGCTTTCTCCAAATCAGATACAACAATCTTGTTTCCTTCAGATAGCTCGAGTCCGCTATATGGACCTGCTTCATCGGTGAAACGCCCTTTGGCATCCACCGGTGACAAAATCGGTAAATCATATTGTAATCCAATAACATAGTCTTCGTGTCCATGACCGGGGGCGGTGTGTACACAACCGGTACCGGCCTCTAAGGTTACATGATCACCTAAGATTACTAATGAATCCCTTTTAAATAAGGGGTGTGTGGTTACAATGCCCTCTAGCTCTGATCCTTTAAATTCACCTAAAAGATCGCTTGCAGTTAACTCTAACTCTTCTAAAACCTGTTCTGCTAGTTCCTTAGCCAAAATCAACCTACCTTTTTCCGTTTGTACCAAGATGTATTCGTAGTGAGGATGAAGAGCTATACCTAGATTAGCCGGAATAGTCCAAGGTGTAGTTGTCCAAATCACAAAATAGGTATCTTCTTCAGATAAAACTCCTTGACCGTCTTTAACAGCAAAACGCACATATATGCTTGGTGAACGATGATCATCATATTCGATTTCGGCCTCTGCAAGCGCGGTTTGACAATCAGCACACCAATATACCGGTTTAAGGGCCTTATAAACATAACCCTTTTCCATCATTTCTCCAAATACTTTAATCTGCTCGCTTTCATATTGGGGATTGAGCGTTAAATATGGATTTTCCCAATCACCCCATACCCCGAGACGGCGAAATTGGTGTCTTTGGATATCCATTTGTTCTAGAGCATAAGTGGCACAATACTCCCTAAATTCTGCCACGCTCATTTTTTCTCTGCGTTTTCCTAAAGACCGCACAGCATGCAACTCTATGGGCAGACCGTGGGTATCCCAACCGGGAACATAAGGTACCTTATAGCCCATAAGGGACCGCGAACGTAAAACAAAATCTTTCAGTATCTTATTTAGCGCGGTTCCGATATGAATATCCGCATTTGCATATGGCGGGCCATCATGCAAAACGTACAAAGGTCTATCTTGCTCTTCGCCAAGTTTTTGAAGTTGTCCGTAATAATCTTCATCGTCCCAACGCTTTAACATGTCCGGTTCTCTCTTTGGCAAATTACCGCGCATGGGAAAATCCGTAACGGGCAATTGCAGTGTTTTTTGGTAGACTGAACCCTCGCTCAAAATAAACAACTCCTCTATAAAATAATAAAAAAACTCGCCCCCCATAAGGGACGAGAGATCCGTGGTACCACCCTAGTTAAGGCATGACAAACATACCTTCACTTTTTTGGTTCTAACGTAACCACCGACTTAGCTTACTCACATTTTCAGCCAGCAACTCCCAGGTGATTTTCCTTAATTATGCGTAGGACCCACTCTCAGCTCTCCGGGTTTTCTGTGCCTACTAGTAATCAGTACTGTCCTGTTCATTGTCTTTTTTATATTATCGCCATTATACCTAACCATTACTCCGAAGTCAAATCAAAATCCTTGAAACCAAAGCCCAGTTCGGTTTCTAATCTATTGGGGTCGTACTCTTCTTTGGCAGTATCTTCTGTGCGCTCTGCCCTACCCTCAGATAACCGGGAATCTTCCATGGGCTCAGATACTTCAGTAGCCTGAATTCCATCACGATCTGTGGTTGCTCTGATTTCGGAATATACCTTTGTGCTTTCTAGATCATCGTCGAAAGACTCCTCTTCAGAAGCCTCTTCTTCATTTAA
>DUPA01000150.1 GCA_012838515.1 Natronincola sp.
GCGGTGTGCTTACCGCTCGCGAACTTAAGGGTCACTACGGATCGCAGGTTAGACTAGTGGGTTTTGTGGATGATGATCCCATAAAGCAAAACCAGCGAATTTTAGGTTTCCCCGTACTGGGAACCACCGATGATATACCAACGATTGTTCGGGAATCTAAAGTTGACGAAATTATAATTTCCATGCCGTCAGTGCCCCGGAAGGTCATACGTAAGATTGTTGTTATGGCGCAACAAACGGGTAAAATTGTTAAGATTCTACCCGGTGTGTACGATCTTATCGATGGTAATGTAACGGTGCAAAAGATTCGCGAAGTGGAGCTGGAGGACCTTTTAGGGCGCGATCCCGTGGAGTCAGATTTAGGGGCGGCAAGTGCCTATATGAAGGGTCAAGTTGTTTTAGTAACCGGTGCCGGCGGATCAATCGGTTCTGAACTTTGTCGCCAAATTCTCGAATTTGAGCCGAGCATACTTATTTTGGTGGATAATTGTGAAAATAACATGTATGACATTGAGATGGAATTGGGTAAGCCCACTTCTACTAAGCTGGTTCCTCTGGTGAAAGATGCCAAAGACAGATCAAGTGTTGAGGGAATTTTTGATAAATATAGGCCGCAAGTGGTCTTTCATGCCGCGGCATATAAGCATGTTCCCCTCATGGAGGAGAACCCCGAAGAAGCCATTAAGAATAATGTTTATGGTACACATCAAGTGGCTTGGGCGTCACATAAATATGGAGCTAAGAAGTTCGTTTTAGTTTCCACTGATAAAGCTGTGAACCCCACAAGTGTCATGGGGGCAACAAAACGAATTGCTGAGATGATAGTGCAATACTTAGATACCTTAAGCGAAACGGATTTTGTTGCAGTGCGCTTTGGTAATGTTTTAGGTAGCAAGGGTAGCGTAATACCTCTTTTCCGCAAGCAGATTTTGGCAGGTGGACCAGTTACCGTAACTGATATGAAAATGATCCGTTATTTTATGACCATTCCCGAAGCGGTGCAATTGATTTTACAAGCAGGCGCTTTAGCTAAGGGTGGAGAAATTTTCGTCTTGGACATGGGCGAACCGGTAAAAATATACGATTTAGCCGTAACATTAATTCGTCTTTCAGGTTTTCAACCTTATACTGATATTGATATAAAAATTACGGGCATGAGACCCGGTGAAAAGCTCTACGAAGAACTACTCACGGCAGAAGAGGGTATTAATTCTACGTCGCATAAACGCATTTTTGTGGCTAAACCCATTAATTTAGACTTGGATCTGTTAGATGAAACAGTGGCTAAATTTAATCATGATTCGTTTAGTTTCTTACCGCAAGACAAAAAGTCGGCCATTGGCTTTATTCAGGGCTATCTCGAAGATTTTGTGGTGGTTACCAATGATCAAGATTCATTTAGCGAAGTCGCGGTTGCCGTGGGTAGGCAGTGAGAAGTTTAAGGAGTGTTGATTAATGAACAGAGGTGTGAAAACCTTCATTTTACTAGCTACTTTTTTTGTGGTCACCGGTTCGGTTGCAATTATTATGGTTTTACCAACCCTCGTAACGGGTTCTTTAATATCCGGACATGTACAATTTGACGAAGTTTTTGAGGCGGCAGATTATGGCATCGAAGGTAGGAGGGTTAGTTTAACAACTGAAGACGACCATAGGTTAGCCGCATGGGAAGCAAACACGGATAATCCAAAAGGGGTTTTGATGTTTTTTGGAGGACTAAATTACCCCAGTGTAACTGCCTTTTGGGGACATGCCCGCCTTTTTGCCGAACATGGTTATGCATCCCTTTTGGTAGAACTCCGTGCCCACGGAGAAAGTTCGGGTGATCAGATATCCCTTGGTTATGCTGAGCATTTAGATGTTCTAGCGGGATTAAATCACATCCGAGATAGGGAAGAATACAAAGATCTTCCTGTCATCGCTTATGGAGCTAATTTAGGCGGTGTGGCAGCAATAAATGCTGCAGGCTTATATCCTGAGCTTGATGGTGTAATTAGCATTGCGGCTTTTTCATCTTGGTCAGATCTCTTTAGGGATAACTTATATTTTAGCGGGGCACCCTTTCTTTTGGCTTTAGCGGAAAAGCCCTTTGTTAATCTATACGTTCTAAATAAATTCGGGTATAAAAATAAGAACATCTACCCTCAATATCAAATTGCTAATTTAGGTGATCGCCCTGCATTACTTATGCATTCGGAGGATGACGAAAATGTATCCTTTTTAAATCTGGAACGAATTATGCAAAGAGCACCGGAGCAAGTGGAAATGTGGGCTCGTGAGGGCTCTGAACATTTGGTAAGTACTGATTTTCTATATCCGGAGAATGATCCCGAGTATGTAGAACGGGTCTTAGAATTCTTAACAACAAACTTTTAATTGGGGATGGTAAAATGATCAGAATA
>DUPA01000151.1 GCA_012838515.1 Natronincola sp.
CTTCGCGATGGCAACGCGATGCTCTACCAATTGAGCTACTGCCGCATGGTGGGCGAAACAGGGCTCGAACCTGTGACCCCCTGCTTGTAAGGCAGGTGCTCTCCCAGCTGAGCTATTCGCCCTGAATATATTTTGACCTAATAGGTCCGGACAATTTCAAAGTATACCAGCACTTAGTACGGATGTCAACTGTTTTCGGGAGAAAAAATTACCGGTTAATCATAACCCATATTTCGCCAGCAAAAGCGTTCAACAACCCGTTAAATAGTGTCGTATGAACTATATCATAACTGCATAGTATTTTGCAAGCAGATTGTGATTATTTTTAGACTTTGCGCTTTGCATATCACTGTTTCCTACTACGAAAGATTCCTTCTACTATGCCTTAATCAAATTAACCTCTGCAACGCCTACAACAAAAGGCGCGACAGAGGTTTTCTTGTTTAACTGCAAAAATCGAGAAACAAATCAAGAATTTCCCTTAACCACAGCCCTATATGGTGCCTACTTTAAGAACTAACCTGACTCGGCGGTTCCCACTTTTTAGCCATGGCCTGAGTCAAACGATCAATGATTATTGCCAAAATGACCACACTTATTCCCGCTTCGAAACCGAGACCAACATCAATTCTATTAATGGCCCTTAAAACTTCGTCACCTAGACCGCCCCCACCGATCATTGAAGCAATCACGACCATGGCAAGTGCCATCATCGTGGTTTGATTAACTCCGGTTAAAATCGATGGAACCGCCAAAGGCAACCGCACTTCCTTTAAAAGTTGCCAGCGTGTTGTGCCATATGCTTCTGCAGCTTCTTGGATTTGCGCGGAAACTTGATTTAAACCCAAGTTCGTTAAGCGTACAATTGGAGGTAACGAATAAATTATCGTCGCCAAGATAGCAGATACCTTACCCAAGCTAAAGATCATCACAGCAGGAATTAAATAAACGAAGCTGGGCATGGTTTGCATCGTGTCCAAGAGAGGGCGAATAATCCTACCGGCCATCTTAGATTCTGACATCAACACACCTAGGGGTATCCCTAAAAAAATTGAAATGATCACCGCTGTGGATATAATCGAAAAGGTATCTATTGCCCTTGACCACAGACCAAACATACCGATAAATATGGGCATAATGCCCAAAGCAATTGCCGTGCTTAGCTTTTTCGTGGATAGCCAAGCCAAAACGAAGACAATCATTAAATAAGCCCACCAAGGTATCATGGACAGTACGTTATTAACGAAAACCAAGATTCCAAGAATACCACTCGATACGCCATCGAAGAAAACACTAAAAGTTCTCAACATCCAATTTACAAAATCATTAATGTAGCTAGCTACATGTAATTCTAAAGCTTTTGGAAAGATAATTTCTTCCTCCTTAAGGCACTAATTACCGTTATTTACAAATTTAGATACGTATTCGTTTGCAGGGTTATCAATAATATCTTGACACGAACCCTCTTGAACAATTTCTCCATCTTTCATCACAGCCATACGATTCCCTAAGCGTACTGCCTCTTGCAAATCATGAGTTACAAAAAAGATGGTTTTATTTACTTTTTCCTGTAAGACTAGTAATTCATCTTGCATTTCACGTCTTATTAAGGGATCTAAACCGCTAAAAGGCTCATCCATCAATAGTATGGGTGAATCATTAACAAGCGCGCGGGCGATCCCCACGCGTTGTTGCATACCACCACTGAGCTGAGCGGGAAAATATTCTTCAAAACCATTGAGTCCCACGAGATCAATCATCTCTAAAGAACGCTCAACCCTTATTCCCCTTTCAACCCCCTGAAGTTTCAGGCCAAAGGATACGTTATCTACAACATTACGATGTGGTAATAAGCCATAATGCTGAAAAACCATTGCAGCTTGTTTGCGCCTAAACTCGGTTAATTCCTGTTTATTTAATGCAGTCACTTCTTCGCCATTCATCCAAATTTCACCTGATGTAGGTTCAATCAAACGAAGCAGACAACGAATTAAACTAGATTTACCACTACCGGAAAGGCCCATGACAACATAGACCTCTCCTTTTTTTACCTTCATGGAAACATTCTGAATCGCGATTACTTCGTCTGTCGCTGCATCAACTTCCTTGAGTTTCTTCTTGTCTTTAATATCTAGGGAGTCTTCTCGCTCCGAAAAGATTTTCCATAGATTAATTACTTCTATTGCAATATCATTTCCATTGGTAGAGGTCGCCATTATCTATCTACTTCCCCTCCAAAGCATTAATTACGTTAGCGATAATGTCTTGGTCAACAAGCCAAGATTGCCAAATTTCCCCGTTATTTTTGAGAAACCAAAGAGCGGTTTCATCGGTTGTGGCTCCGTTTTCTTCCATGTAAGCTAAAAATTCATTCGTTTGCTCCAGTGTGGAGGTGTAATTAGCCAAAAAGCCACCTACTCTGGGTTCTTCCCTAATGAAATCAGTATTTGCAAACACCAAGACTTTTGAAGCAGGATATGCCGTACCAAAATCTTCGTTCCAACGTTTTGAATCGTAAGCGGGCTCCTCTAACATGGTCATGTCTAGAAGAC
The DNA here is from genome assembly GCA_012838515.1 of Natronincola sp. Lineage (GTDB taxonomy): Bacteria > Bacillota > Limnochordia > Darwinibacteriales > Darwinibacteriaceae > DUPA01. The sequence continues at coordinate 2,553 of DUPA01000151.1, forward strand.
CTATAACCCAGTTCGGTTCCCAATTGTAGGCCACAATGGGCTCTCCGCGCTCGTAGGCGCGCACAATAACTGTGGACAATCCCGCGTCTGAACCTGTGTTAAATGAGTTATAATATTCATCTAAGCCATAGATTTCAATTTTTTCATTGTTAATATCGTGTGCCACCCAACCGGTCGGTGCATTATGAAAACGACCCTTATTCCTATCGGTTGGATCGGGGAACAGATGGGCGTATTTTTTGAGATCGTCCACTGTTTTGAGATCCGGTGCAACGGCCTCAATCCCTCTGCTTTCATCGCCCTCAATTACATAAGTCGGCACATACCAACCCTGAGGTGCGTTTGGATAATTAGGACCTAAAATCATAACGTCTTCAGACTCTACCGCATCAACGACGGCGTCATATAGATTGTCAATCCAAAGCTCAGTGGTAATATGCACGTCCCCACGGCGTAATCCCAAGATTATGGGAATACTTTCCCCATACATATATTCCACATCAAAACCAAAACCATGTTCTAAAATAAAACCGGCAATGCGATTATGAACCTGTACACTTTCCCAGCTAAAGTCTCCCATAACTATTGTCTTAGCTGAGGTTACCCCGCTCATGAGCAGAACTACCAAAAGAAGTGTTACAAGTACAAAACGCATTTGCTTCATACTTTTTTCAATAAAATGCATAAAATAATTTTCCTCCCATTTTTTTATTCTAACAATTTTATCCCACCTGCCTGCACATTCAGGTGCAAAACATCACCTATAATGGTAAAGGGAAATGCTTTGGTTTGTCAAAAGGTGTAAGGAAGACTCCCTTATACTCTCCGCGTATCTCATGCACTCGAAGGTATTGAGTGCGGACAGACGCACAAATACTCCCACATGGTCTCATATGATAGCGAATGCTAGCTTTTCACATAAATCGTAACATTAGATTTACAATTGGAGGTGTAAAAGTGAAAAACCATTTTTATGCGGATCTTGAGTTTAATGAATTTCATTTGGGAAGACCTTTTATTGCACTTAACATGGTTGGTTCTTTAGATGGCAAAGTGACTTTAGATGGCACTTTGCGTCCCGGTAGCTTGGGTAGCACCTTTGATCGAAAAACAATGAATATTATTCGAAGCCATTTCGATGCCGTTTTAATGGGGGGAAATACAGCTAGACAGCACCCGTTTTACTTAGGTGTCTCAGCTAAACTAGCAAAATTACGTACGGAAAAGGGATTGGCTTCCCAACCCCTCACTGTCTTACTTACCAAAAGCGGTAGATTAGATCCCTGCAGCCCTTTATTTAAAGATCCCCCAAGGGCACCGCTGATTTTCACTTCGCAAAGGGGAAAACATAAACTATCCCCCAATATTATTAATCAATCAAATCTAGAGATAATTGATGAAAATACTAAACTAAATACTATCTGCTCACTTCTACAGAAAAAATACGGCGTAAACAGACTGTTAGTAGAAGGAGGACCATCCATTAACTATCAATTTCTGAAAGAGCAACTTTTAGATGAAGTGTTCATCACACTGGCCCCGCGCATCATAGGAGCCACTTCTGATCTTAGTCTTGTTATGGGTGATAAAGTATTACCAAACAGCAAGTTTTCCTTAATATCTTCCTTCCAACACGAAAATGAACTTTTTTTACGTTATGCCATAAGTTGTCCTTAGAAGTTTCTAAAGAAGAACATTGCCGCTAACAACGTAAGAATTAAATTAAAGGTCTGACCTACCACATAAAGCTTCAACGGACCTTTTCCCTTAAACGCCTTTTTAAGATCTGCAAAGCGAGAATCCAGACCAATTGTTACAAAAGCTAAAGCAAATAACCAACTTCTAGCTGTAGAAGTTATTTTCAAGATGCCATCAACCCGAGCCTGACCCAGAGTGGGCAGTAGGACAAATGAAAATACCAAAGATGCGAGAATAAAACCTAAAATAAATTTCGGAAAGCGAATCCATATTTCCTTTAATCTAGGTTTTTCGCTACCCGGTTTTCTTTCTACCCTAGTCACCCAATACATAGCCCAGCAAAAAGCCACAAAACCGATGAGGACATTTTGGAGCATCTTTACGATAGCAGCTACTTCCATGGCATAAGGACCGACCATACTACCGGCAACCACAACCGCACCGGTACTGTCAACTGTGCCACCTATCCAAGCTCCACCAATAGCTTCGCTTAAACCAAACCATCTAATTAAGAAAGGCATGCCAATCATCATAAGCACCGTAAAAATAAGAGAAACAGAAATGGCTGCACTGATTTCTTCCTTTTTAGCCTTAACAGCTGCACCCGTTGCAATTGCAGCAGATACCCCACACACTGAAGTACATGTTGCAACAGTGGCAACTAGTGTCTTGCTTTTAATTTTCAACACTTTTGTACCAAAGAAATACATAAACAAGACAACAATCGGCGTAACAATCCATGCAACACCAAGACCGTTAAGACCCAAAGATAGTACACGATTAAAAAGAATTTCCGCACCCAAAAGCACTAATCCGGTTTTAATGAAAAGCTCGGTGCGTAATGCAGGTACGAGCCAATCCGGTTTACCAAACACATTGCTGATAAATATACCGATAGCTAAAGCCCAAATAATATCGTTAAATCCATAGAGGGCAAGCGTTTCGTGATTACCAATCAAGAAAGCAACGATTGTTAATACAAAAACCACTGGAAAAGCCTTTAAGTACTTACGAACATCCTTCCCCATCGCCTTCAAAGCTAACCCTGTAAGAGCAGCTATGCCCACACCCCAAAGTAAAACCGGTAAGATGGTTTCACTTGGTAAGGCACCACTAATTGACCCGGTCCATTTTGGCAATTTAGGGATAAAAGCAATTAATCCGGTAGTGGCTCCTACCATCAATAAAATGCCAAGCCAAATTGTCCACCAATCTTCCTTTTTCCAAAGTGAACTCATAATATAAACCTCCCATCATCTCGTAATATTAAACAACAATCCATAATATGGTATCCGCGCAAAGTCGTGCCTGTACTTTAATTTGACATGGGAAGTTAGCTAGAATAAAGTTACATTATAATTATTTCTTTTCGACGAGGTGATGATTTCGTGATTAATATTATTAATAATTGCAATAACCCTAGATTTAACCTAGCTTTGGAAGAATACGCTCTAAACCATCTACATCCGGAAAATGAACTGGTTATTTTATGGCAAAACAAGCCAACGGTTGTTGTTGGGCGCAATCAAAATACAATCGAAGAGGTCAATGAAAATTTTATTAAAAAAAATGATATACAAGTGGTCAGGCGTCTTTCTGGGGGTGGGGCAGTTTACCACGACTTGGGCAATCTCAATTTTACGTACATCATCCAAGGCCAAAAAAATGTGGTAAGTAATTTTCGAAAATTTACCGAACCGGTACTTAAGGCACTGCAAAGTCTTGGGGTGCCCGCGGAATTTTCGGGGCGTAATGATCTTACCATTGAGGGAAAGAAATTTTCAGGTAATGCCCAATATTGGTCTAAAGGCCGCTTATTGCATCATGGTACAATTCTTTTTAACTCAGACTTAAAGGTAGTACAAGATGCGTTATTAGTTAAACAAGACAAACTAGTTTCTAAGGGGGTGAAATCGGTGCGTAGCCGAGTAACAAACGTTGCCTCTTATCTGCCTGAACATTTCACCATCGAAGAATTTAAGAAAGTCTTGCTTACCCATTTATTAAACGAAGGAAAGTATCAAAACTACGAACTTACTGCAGAAGATCTTGAAAACATCAAAAATATAATGGATGAGCGTTACAACCAGTGGTCATGGAACTACGGTAAATCCCCCGCATTTTCCACAGAAAAAGCCATGAGATTTCCCGGTGGACGACTGGAGCTAAAGTTAAACGTGAACAAAGGCTTAATTAAGGACATAGGAATATACGGAGACTTCTTTGGGAGGAAGGATGTGGAAGAACTTGCTAAAACCTTGCAAGGGAAGAAGTATCAAAAAGATGAAATTAGGGAAATCTTAAAATCGATATCCTTCGAAGAATATTTTCTAGCAATTACTATTGATCAATTTCTTGAGTGCCTTTTCAATTAAATGCCAATGGAATAGCCTGCTAACCACCCCAGAACATACCTTTGCCTTTCTGCTGCCTAAGATCAATAATAGGCTACAGAGGAGGTGCAACAATGAGAAAAGTAGTATTAGCTGTAGTACTTCTATTGGTATTAACTATTGGCGGTGGTGCAATGGCTAAAGAGGTCACTTATTACACAATTGAAGCAGGGGATACCCTTAGAAAAATCGCTGCAAAATACGAGACCACTGTGTTAGAATTACTAGATTTTAATCCCGGAATCACCCCTGATAATCTTCAAATCGGTGAAAAGGTTACCTTACCGGTAGAACCATTATGGAGCTACCATATAGTTCAACCAGGTGATAACGCCAAGTCTCTAGCTACCCAATACCAGGTACCGCTTGAAGCATTAAAGCAGGCAAATGAACTAAAAGACAACAAACTTACTGAGGGTAAGATGATCCGCATTCCTATTCATTTCTATTTAGGAGAAACCAAAGAAATCTCGCACAAAATTGAGATTGGAGACACACTTTATAAGATTGCTCAACAATACAAAGTTTCTTTAGAAAATCTAATCAAATGGAACGACATTAAAGATGTTGACAGTATTTATGCAGGTCAAAGTATCATCGTAGGTTAATTTTTCTATAATTCCCCGTCCCCTTGGACGGGGTTTTTTTATTGACGTTTTTATTTTTCAAGAATATAATACATATGAACACATGAACAGATATTCATATATTAAAGGGGGATAATCAATGAAAGATCAAAACGCCCCTCGTTGCGATACCACAGTAATTCATGGGGATATCGTTGCAGAGGTTCGGGAAAATATGCCGCCGGAGGAACAGCTATTTAATCTGGCGGAATTCTTCAAAGTGTTCGGTGATACAACTAGAATTCGTATTCTTTATACCCTTTTTCAGTCTGAGATGTGCGTCTGCGATATTGCACATCTTCTAGATATGAGCCAATCGGCAATATCCCACCAGCTTAGGGTTTTAAAAAATGCAAAATTAGTAAAGTTTCGAAAAAAAGGTAGGGTTGTCTATTACTCCCTAGATGATGACCACGTTAAAGCAATATTCGATCAAGGATATCAACATATTTTAGAAAGTTAATTGAGGTGATGGGCATGCGCTTAGCATATCATTTGGAGGGACTTGATTGCCCGAGCTGTGCAGCTAAAATAGAAACAGCCGCAAGTAAGTTAGAAAATGTAAAGAAAGCAACCGTGGATTTTTCTTCCGGTCGCATTCTCCTAGAAACAATTGAAACAGAACAGACCAATTTAAAAGACGCATTACAAGAAATAGTAACAACTGTGGAACCTGGTGTGATCATCTCCGGGCAAAAAGCGAATCTTAAAAGACCCAACCTTTTTACGGGACGAAATTTGATTTTTGCAGGTGGTATTCTTGGATTTTTCATAGCTTTACTCATGCCTAAAGGTACAAGCAAGAACATTCTTTATATTATAGCCTATTTGTTAGCCGGTTTTGAGGTAATCGCACAGGCTATTCGCAATGTTTTGCGGGGTCAAATCTTTGATGAAAACTTCCTAATGTCCATAGCCACAGTGGGGGCTTTAGCCATAGGAGAATTCCCTGAAGCGGCTTCTGTGATGATCTTTTACCGCACCGGTGAATTTTTACAAAGCATGGCGGTGGATCGTTCGCGACGTTCAATTTCTGCACTAATCGATATTAAGCCAGAAATAGCCCATGGCAAAACCGAAGACGGTGCCGTTGATATTCCCGTGGAAAACATCGCAATAGGTGATCACCTATTAGTCTATCCCGGTGAGCGAATACCGGTGGATGGTAGAATTTTAGAAGGTTCTTCTTCCCTTGATACATCGGCCCTTACAGGGGAAAGTGTGCCCCGCAATGTTTCAGAAGGGGAAGAGATCCTTGCTGGGTGCATCAATCTAAGCGGACTTTTAACAATTGAGGCCACTAAGCTCGTTGCTGATTCCGCGGTATCTCGAATATTGGATCTTGTTGAAAACGCCACTGCGAATAAGGCACCGACTGAAGATTTCATCACGACTTTTGCGAAGTTTTATACTCCTGTGGTTGTGGGTACTGCTGCATTAATTGCAACCATACCGCCCATATTTGTATCCACTGCTGATTTTAGCGATTGGTTCTACAGGGCTTTGGTCTTTTTGGTCATTTCCTGTCCGTGTGCATTGGTTGTCTCTATTCCGCTGGGCTTCTTTGGAGGAATTGGTAGTGCGTCCAAACATGGGATTTTAGTAAAAGGAAGTAATTATCTGCAAGCATTGAGCGAAGTAGATACCGTCGTCTTTGATAAAACGGGTACCTTGACCTCCGGGAATTTTTCCGTACAAGAAATATTCGCTGTGGAGAGATTTACTAAAGGGGAAGTTTTGGAGTTTGCCGCCCATGCGGAGCACGCTTCTTCCCACCCAATAGCTCGCTCCATAATTCAAAGTTATGGCAAAGAGATCAACCAAAGCGAAATTGATTCGGTTGAAGAACTATCCGGTTTTGGCGTAAAGGTATCTTGGCGAAAGAGGGAAATACTTGTGGGTAGTAGACGTCTAATGCAGAAATTTAATATAGACGTGTCGCATACACAAAAAGAAGCGAACGTTTATATTGCGGTGGATGGTAGTTATGCAGGTGCCATTATTTTAGTCGATAATATCAAAACAGGTGCAAAACAAGCAATTAATCGTTTGAAAACCTTGGGTATAAAAACCGTGATGCTTACTGGGGATTCTCGGGATATAGCCGAACGAGTCGGTTTGGAACTGGGAATAGACCAAATAGAAGCGGAGCTTCTACCCCATCAAAAAGTAGAAGAGCTTGATTTGATTTTTGAATCAAAGAATGATAAAAATAAAGTAGCATTCGTAGGTGACGGAATCAACGACGCCCCGGCACTGGCCAAAGCCCATGTTGGTGTAGCAATGGGTGCCTTAGGCTCAGAGGCGGCAATTGAAACAGCCGATGTTGTTTTAATGAACGATGACCTCAAGGACATTGTTAATGCAATAAGCATTGCGAAGCGCACAAATAAAATTGTTTGGCAAAATGTTGCCCTGGCATTTGCCGTCAAACTCATTGTATTACTACTCGGTGGTTTCGGATTAGCCACCCTTTGGGAAGCGGTCTTCGCAGATGTGGGGGTAACTATCCTTGCTGTAATAAACTCCTTAAGAATTATCACCGCCAAGAAAAAGAAGGATAATCGGATTTTATAAGGAGCTCAGGAGGTATGAAAATGAATACGCAAAAAATCGGATTAATCTCCGATACCCACGGCATTTTACGAAGCGAGGCAAAAAGGCTCCTAGGTGATTGCGATCATATTATTCACGCGGGAGATATTGATGACATTAGAATTCTAAACGAACTTAAATCAATAGCACCCACTACAGCTGTTAAGGGCAACATGGACTTTGGTGCTTGGGCGCAGAACCTTAAAGAAATAGAACGAATTGTTTTTGGAAAATGGTCAATTCTTATTGTTCACAATGTGGATCATCTGTCACAAACAGAAAATAAAGCCGATATTGTCATATTCGGTCACTCTCACCGATTTAGTGAAAAGAAAAATGGACAGACCCTTTTCATTAACCCCGGCAGTGCCGGACCTCGTAGGTTTTCTTTACCAATAACCATGGCCATTTTGCATCTTGGTGAAGAGGTCATAGTAGAAAGAATACAGCTTCAAAATAAGACCTGACAATTGTCAGGTCTTGTGTTTAAACTCAGTCCAAGGCTTAATTTTAGGGGGATACTCCTTAAAAGTTAAATGCTCTTTTGTTGTGGGATGAATAAACGAAATTTGCTCAGCCCACAATGCAATTTGTTGTCTTTTGTTGGTGCGCGGCCCATAACGTTGATCACCCAGTAGAGGGTGACCGGCGCTTGCCATCTGTACTCTTATTTGATGTGAGCGGCCTGTGCGCAAGTGAATTCTAACCAGACTATAATCCGAAACCATATCAATGACCTCATAGTCTAATTTAGCTTCTTTGGCTCCTTGCTCGCCGGCTTTAACCACATTAACCATATTGGTTTTTCGATCTTTACTTAAATAATCTCGTAATGCACCTTTCAAAGGGTGGGGATGACCTTTAACCACGGCCAAATAACCGCGTTCGAACTTACCATTCCTTATTTGCTCTGATAACCTACTGGCCGCCTTTGAGGTCTTGGCAAAAACCATTACTCCCCCAACCGGTCTATCAAGCCTATGTACCAAACCGAGATATACATTTCCCGGTTTATTATATTTTTCCTTAATATACTCTTTTAAAATCGATAAAAGATCGCCATCTCCCGTTTGATCTTCCTGCGACAAAAGATTAGGCGGTTTAACCACCAATAGAAGATGATTATCCTCATATAAAATTGGAATATCACTCATGTGAATTCTCCTATATTTAATAGTTTTTACGTGCCGCCAAAGGCATGTCACGACCAAAGTTCAAAACGGGCTCAGTGATGCGCAAAACCAAAGCAGCCTGCCTTCGTTTATAATCGTTATTATTAATGGTAGACGTCACCCACTGCACAACCTCTTCGTCGTATCCCTCGGCAATTATTTGGGAAATACTTTTATTTTCATCTAAATAAGACTTAATTATTCCATCTAAAATATCGTACGGGGGCAAGGTTTCGTCGTCCCTTTGATCAGGCCTTAACTCTGCCGAAGGGGGCTTCGTAATTGTATTTGATGGGATAACCTCAGCAGTCTGATTGATATAATGCGCAAGTTCGTAAACCATGGTTTTATAAACATCGCCAAGAACGGCTAATCCACCGTTCATATCACCGTATAATGTGCAATACCCCACGGCAAGTTCGCTTTTATTACTATTGGTTAAGACAAGTCCACCGAACTTATTCGATAAAGTCATCCATAACAACCCACGCAAACGTGCTTGAATATTTTCCTCTGCCACACCCATACTCGTGCCGGCAAAAAATTCACCTAAATTGTCAAGGGTACTTTCGTAAAGATCTGTGATGGGTAAAACACTAAAACGTATACCAAGATTTTTTGCTAAGCTACTTGCATCCTCAACGCTGCTTGAACCTGAAAAAGGACCGGGCTGTGTTATTGCCCATACATTTTCTCTGCCCAAGGCCTCTGTTGCTAAAACAGCCACCACTGCAGAATCTAAGCCTCCTGACAGGCCCAAAATCACTTTTGACATTCCGCTTTTTTGTACATAGTCTTTTATTCCTAAAACAAGGGCCTGATAAACCCGGGCAATTTTATCAATGGATTCATTAGCGACAATATACTGAGGACAATCTAGAGCAAAGGAAATTACGCCCTGCTTGAATTCTTCCATGCGGCCGATGAATTGACCTTCCCCATTAAAAGCGCAACTTCCTCCGGAGAATATAAGTTCATCGTTGGCTCCCACCTGCCCGGAAACTAAAATGGCTATTTTATTTTCCATTGCATGCCCTTTAATCTTGTATTGATGATCATCGACAAGTTGGAAAGGTAGAGCCATTGGATTAATAATAAAACTTGCCCCGGCTTCCTTTAATACGGAGATTACGTTTCGGTCTAGTTCTAAACCTAACGCGATCCCAAAACTGGTATCCCCCACCTTAATTACATTAGTGGCATCACCCACGCTAAAGTAGCGGTATTCATCGAATAGCGCAAACCGTGTTAGCTTGGTCTTGTGATGAATCGCTAAAGTTTCCCCGTTTTTCAGAACCACTGCAGAGTTATAAAGTTTTTCACCATCACGCCAAGGCATACCCAAAACAACTGTTATTAATGGGTAATCCTTAGTAATCTCTCGAACCTGTCTATAAGCATCGTCAACATCCTGTAGGAAATCCCCTTTAGTAAGAAGAGCCTTTGGAGGATAACCCGTTAAAAACAGTTCTGAAAATACAACTAATTGTTCGCCGGTACAACATTTTAAGGTCTCGGAAATAATTCCGATGTTTCCCTTAAGATCTCCAACAATGGGATTTTGTTGCACTAAAGTAACGAGCATATTCTCACCTCTCCGGTTGGGTCTGAGCAGACAAACTCACCGCTTCTTCCTGCTTTCTTCCATTAAGACTATTTAGCTCCCGTTTTAATAAGAGCCCTGTAATAATAGTTGAGCCGGCATCAGACGCGGGAAAAGCTGCAAATACTCCAGATAAACCCCAGATCCTCGGCAAAAGCAAAAGGAAAGGAATTAAAAGTACAAATTGACGACTTAAAGACAAAAACGCTGCTTTTTTTGGTTTCCCCACTGCTTGGAAATAGTTTGCTCCAACTATTTGCATCCCAATAATGGGGAAAAACAGCATGACAATTTTCATGGCATGTACGCCAAGTGCCATCAATTCTTCATCATGTCGACCGAATAATGAAGCCAATTGATGCGGGGCAATACGAGTGGCTAAAAACCCTATGGTAACAATGGCTGTTGCGCCGGTCATGGCGTAGAGTAAAGTCTTCTTTACGCGGTCGAATTTCTTAGCGCCATAGTTGAAGCCGATTATGGGCTGGGCACCTTGATTTATACCGAATATGGGCATCAAAAACAAAGTATTTATACTAAAAATTATCCCCATAGCCGATATGGCCATATCTCCACCATAGACTCCCAAACTTTGATTAAGAATTAAGTTCTGCAAGCTCGCAGCCAATTGCATTGCAAACGGAGCAAAACCAATTGAGATGATTTGCAAAATAACCGGCCATTGTATGCGGTATGCAGTGCGCAGATTTAGTTTAAGTTCGCCTTTTCCTTGCAAAAAGAAAGCGATTACCCATATGGCAGAGATCATCTGAGAAAGAACGGTGGCGAAAGCTGCCCCCTTTACCCCCCAGCCAAAGCCAAAAATAAAGATGGGATCTAAGATAGTATTAGTAATGGCACCAATGAGCATCGTTGCCATGGCAACCTTTGGATTTCCTTGGGCTCTAATCATATGATTTAGCCCAAAAGCAATTGATTGAAAGACACTTCCATATAAAATGATACTCAAATAGTCCCTAGCATAGGGGGAGATAGCATCACTAGCTCCAAGTAAGTGAACCAGGGGGTCTATAAAAGTAATCCCCACGATTGTTAGACCAATTGAGATAAATACCAACATCCCAAAGGCGTTGGACATAATATGTTCCGCTTCCCTTGGCTTACCCTCACCTAAACGGATGGAGATGAGTGCCGTTGCACCCAACCCAATTAACATGGAAAAAGCCATCTGCACTAACATGACGGGGAAAACCACCGTTAAACCGGCTAATCCATTCGGTCCAACACCATTACCTACAAATATCCTATCAACAACGTTATATAACGCCTGTACCAACATTCCCACTATGGCGGGAATAGAAAAACTGAGTAATAAAGGCAAGATCTGCTCTTGCCCTAATCGTTCCGCACGATCCATAATTTCACCCTTCTAAATTAAATACGTTTAATACAACAAGTATACTTGGAATATATTTAAAAAACAAGTTATGAGAGTCTTACTAATTGGCTAGAACGGATTCTCTGTGTCTAGATCTTGCATTGATATCACGCTGTTTCAATCGTTTGGCAAGTTCAATTGCGATAGCAACCGAACGATGTTGCCCTCCGGTACAGCCGATTCCAATGGTCAATTGGGCTTTCCCTTCCCTAGCATAGGCCGAAATCAACTCCTGAATAAGCGCAGTAAATTTCTCCAAAAACACTTGCGTGACGGGGGAATTCAGTACATATTCAGCCACCTTCTGATCTTCGCCTGTAAGGGGTCTAAGTTCTTCTATATAGAAAGGATTATTTATAAAGCGCACATCAAAAATAATGTCTGCATCAATGGGAGTGCCATATTTGTAACCAAAAGAAAAGATATCCACCATTAAAGAATCTTCCATGGGAGATCGCCGATATATTTCGTTAAGTCGCGCACGCAAATCCATGGGTCGCAAATCGGTGGTATCAATAATTACATCTGCCTTAAGTCTTGCATCAGCAAGCATTTGACGCTCGGTGGTGATATTTTCAAAGATACTATCCGCATTATTTTCCCCTTTTACCAGAGGATGTAAACGCCTAGTTTCGCTAAAGCGTTTAATCAAAACGGAATCATTGCAATCTAAGAAAATCATAAAATAAGAGTACCCACTTTCATCCAGCCATTCAAGGGCACCCATAAAATCATCTAAGTACTCTTGGGCCCGAATATCTATGGCGATGGCATATTGCCTCACCGTATCATTTTGCCGAGGTAAATCCAGCAAGCGCGGCAAAAGTGACGGCGGCAAGTTATCTATGCAAAAGAAGTTCAATTCTTCTAAAATCTTCATTGTTTGCCCTTTTCCTGCTCCGGATAACCCGGTTACAATAACAAAATCCACATCCTTCAACAACTACACACCTCCCTGCCCTAAGGTTTCCTTTATTCCCAAAAGAATACCATCTTCATTATTACTTAGACTAACAAAATCTGCATGTCTTTTCACATTTTCATGGGCATTTCCCATGGCAACAGAAAACCCTGCCACCTGCAACATGGGTAGATCGTTTTCCCCATCTCCAAAGGCAACCACATTATCTAGCGAAACATTTATTAAATCACAGACTTTTTCTAAAGCCCGCGCCTTACTTACACCTGCAGCCACTACCTCAAGGTAGTTTGGAAAAGAACGTGCTGCCAAAACTTGCGGAACTTTTTCTTTTAGCATATGCTGTAATCTAATCACCTGATCTACTTCTCCGATTAGTAATAGTTTATGTGCATGAGCTACAGTGGTTAAATCTTTAATTTCACCGTAATACCCAACAACATTACCTTCTTGTGTCGACCAAAAGTTAGTTTCCCGTATAAACCAATCTTGCCCGGCATAAACATTTACACTTACACCAATTTTCTGCGCCAAATCAATTACCTGCTGAACAATTTTTCGTTCCATGGATTGCTCCCAAATGATTTTACCATTTTCAATGATTAAAGCGCCGTTTAAACTTATATAAAAAGGTTTGAGCCCTAGCCCATCACAAATCGGGTCTATGGCTCGCGGAGGGCGTGCACTAGCTAACATTATCTTGCCATCATGTTCCTTTATCAAAGCCATACCCTTTAGTGTCGATGCTAAGATTTTGTGCTCCGAAGTAATTATAGTACCATCAATATCGAATATATACAATTTTGATCGTTTCATTATTTCCTCCCCACTAGGCAATGGCATCATCCACGAAATCTGATCAACCTTATACTCTTTCCTGATTGTATCGCAAAGTCCTGTCAAATAACTGAGGCATTCTCACTTTTAAGAATAGATGGCGCCTAACACGTGTTTATAATTAATGGGTTTTAGCAGATAACCTCGGTATTAAGGGTATAATAAAGGAAAACAGGGTGAAGCAAAGAGTTATCTTAAAATCATCGAAAGGGGTTCAAGCATGATTAGAAATAATAAGTTATTAATCGGTTACGTTAATAGCGCGGCATTACCCAGTGTAACAGCGGAAGATGCCGCAAAGATGACCCACATAAACGTGGCCTTTGGCTATGTAAGGGATTCCCGCGTTACCGTTGCGGCTACCCGCAATTTAGATACATTGGAAAAGCTACGGGGTTACAATCCGAATCTAGGCATATTACTATCCCTCGGAGGTTGGGGTGCCGGAGGTTTCTCTGAAGCCGCGTCAACGCAAGAAGGAAGAGAGACATTCGCCACTACAGCGGTGAACATTTTAAATGAGTTCAAGCTCGACGGAATCGATGTGGATTGGGAATATCCTTGTTATGATATTGCAAATATTAGCGCCCATCCCCATGACAAACAAAATTTCACTTTGCTTCTAAAAGAACTGCGTCAAACCCTCGATAAACAAGGGGAAAAGGATGGACGGCACTATTTACTAACAATTGCAACGGGAGCCGACCAGTATTATATTGACGGTACAGAGATGGCTGAGGTGCAAAAGTATCTCGATTGGGTCCAGATCATGACCTATGATTTAAGAGGTGGTTTTCAGATTCTCACGGGGCATCATACCAATTTATATACATCCACGGGCGATCTTTTTAGAATTAGCATAGATACTTCTGTGGAACGGTTTATTAATGCAGGGGTTCCTAAGGAAAAGATTGTTATCGGAGGCGCCTTCTATTCGCGCATGTGGAAAAACGTAGCAAATAGCAATAATGGTCTCCATAGAGTAAGTACCGGAATCGGCGGTGACGGACCTAAGTATACGGAATTAGTTGAAGAGTATATCGACAAAAATGGTTTTGTCCGCTATTGGGACGATGAAGCTAAGGCACCTTATCTCTTTAACGGCTCCACTTTTATTACCTACGACGATCCTGAATCACTAAGGGCTAAATGTGCCTATCTTATAGAAAAAGAACTCGCAGGGATTATGTTTTGGGAATATAGTTGCGATCAGACAGGTGAACTTCTACAAACCCTTTATGATGAATTATTCTAAGCTTATGGTTTCAATTCTTAATTTTTTTAAAGAACCCCGGCAAACTTTTTGTCGGGGATCTTTTAATTGACAACTATATCGGTAGCTGATATATTCATATTACAGTTACCGATATATCATAATGCGATATATCGATAAATCCTAAAGGAGCATGCTTATGAATCTTGACCAAGGCGCACTAACTGAACCCGTTTATTATATTCTCCTTTCACTTCAAAAGCCTTTACATGGCTATGGAATTATGCAGGAAATTCAAAGGTTGACTAAAGGTAGATTGGTGGTTGGCCCGGGAACATTATACGGGGCGCTCACAACCCTCTCTGCACGGGGTTGGATTGAAGGGATAAGAAGTCCTAAAGACTCAAGACGTAAAGAATATATAATTACTTCCGTCGGTAAAGTTATTCTTCAAAAAGAACTTCGAAGGTTAAAAGAGTTAGTAACCCATGGGGAGGAGATTTTAGGGGGATGAAACTATGAAAAAGAAGATTTTCAAACTTTTTCTAAGCTTTGAGAAAGAAGGAGAATGGATTAGAAAGATGTCAAAACAAGGATTGCATTTAATCAAGCGC
>DUPA01000152.1 GCA_012838515.1 Natronincola sp.
AAAGGCGCGCTAATTTAACAGCCTCATTAACTGCTGCGGAAGGGGGAATTTTATCTAAATAAAGTAATTGATAAACTCCCAATCTTAAATTGTTGAGAATTACCGGTTTGATTTTCCGTAGAGGCCTTTTGCTAAAGGATTCTAAAATATAATTTAGATTGTGATACATACGCGTAGTTCCATAAACTAATTCAGTAAATGAGCCCCTATCTAGAACAGATAGATTGTTTTGTGTCAAATAAAAATCAACAATCTCGTTAAGAAAGGTGCCTGTTTTCTCAAGCTCCGTTAAACTTATAACGGCCAATTCGCGGGGGTTAGTTATCTTTCTCATCGATTCCTTCTCTGACCCCTAAGTATTAAAAGACGAATAAGCTGTGTTGCAGCAACTGCAACTGATGCGACGTAAGTTAACGCGGCGGCATTAAGCACCTTTTTAACCTCAGGAACCTCCGCACGCTGCAGATAGCCTCCGGAATCTAAAAACGCCAAGGCTCTCCTAGATGCATTAAATTCAACGGGTAAAGTGATTACTTGAAAAGCTAGTGCTGCAATAAAGAACCAGATTCCCACTAACATGAAGATATCAAACGTTGAATATAAAAAGCCAACCAAGAAAAGTGGAAAAGCCAGTTTAGAGCCAAGCTGAGCAACGGGAAAAAGATTGTTTCGAAAGCCGAGAGGGGCATAACCTTGAGCATGCTGCACTGCATGACCCACTTCGTGGGCGGCTACCCCTATTGATGCAACACTGGTGCCATCATAGACCGCACTAGAAAGACGGACCACTTGCTCCCTGGGATCGTAATGATCAGACAAATGCCCTGATACCCTTTCAACAACAACCCCCTGCAGACCATTTTGATCTAAGATTCTTCTAGCTACCTGGCTGCCTGTTAAACCGGCATAAGCACGTTGCCCTAAAAGCCGATTGAAAGTGCCTTTAACTTTAAATTGGGCATACATAGCAAATAAAAGGGCCGGAAAAACAAGAATAAAAGTTGGATCATATAACATTTGGTTTCCTCCTCCTCTACAAACAAGAAACTCCAAACAGGGTATATCATTGGCTCGCATAACTCTCTAGATAGTGTGCGAAACGTTGCAAATATAATTCATGATTCTTTAAATCG
The DNA here is from genome assembly GCA_012838515.1 of Natronincola sp. Classification (GTDB taxonomy): domain Bacteria; phylum Bacillota; class Limnochordia; order Darwinibacteriales; family Darwinibacteriaceae; genus DUPA01. Next base: position 1,134 of record DUPA01000152.1, read on the forward strand.
GGTACAGTTGTTCCCGAAAGAGAAAAAGTAAGATTTCTAATATCCCCTAATTGTCCACTAACCTGTAGGGCCAAAAGTCCCGCTCCTTTTGTGGATTCATTAGGGTGAGCAGAAAAATCAAGTTCACGACCGAAAATATCAGCAGCCATTTGCCTCCAATACGATGATCTTATTATTCCTCCGCTCAAGCGAATCTTCATTGGAATCTCGACAACCTTAATCAACTCAAGATAAGAATGATACAAAGCAAATAAAATTCCTTCTAAAACAGCCTTGTATAGATGGATAATTGTATGATCTGCTTGTAAAGATAAGAAACCGCCTGTGCGATTTGCACGCCATCCCGGTGCCCGCTCGCCATACAAAAAGGGTAAGAACAACGGACCTTCATTGATTTCCAGTGCACTGGCGGCTAGTTGCAACCTATAATGATCCGTTTCCTTCAGATGAAAACTTTTCATAAACCACTCTAAATTACTCGTTGCATGAGTTGCGGCACCCACCAAATACATTTCATCTGCAAAATAATAACACCATGAGGATAAATTCTCTGCCATAACCGGTTTTGCACTTATTTGTCTTAACGCACCGCTAGTCCCCACAGAAAAGGTCATGATTCCTTCATCTAATGCCCCACTTCCGATTTGATTCAGGGCACCATCCGGACAGCCAACCGTAACGGGTATGCCAGTTTTTAATCCTATTTGCTTCGCCAAATCCCCTTTAAGATGCCCCACATAATATATTTCTTCAATTCTAGGTAACATCTCGAGATCGAGATCTAGTAAGCACAGCAATTCCTCATCCCATTTTTTTGTATGGAGATTGAAAAGGCCGCTCCCCGATGCGGTACACCCCGATACGGCAATCTCCCCGGTTAAGTTCTGAAAAAGAAACTCAATCTGTGAGGATATGAAGCGAACCTTTTCTAGTAAATCAAAATTATGCTCTTTCATTGCATAAAGCTTCCAAAACGGATACATACCGTGTCCCACGCAACCGGTTTTACGATAAACCATTGGAACCAGTTTTTGTGCCTCGTTAGTATCTATAATCTCAGGTGTGAGCAAATCAGCCCAAGTGCGAATTGATTCTAAAGGTCTGCGTCGATCATCAAGTAATAGCAAGCTATGCCATATGCCTCCTAAACCAATGGCCTGAATTGAGTCGGGATTTTTGTCAAAACCAACAACTTTTTTCAGGCATCTTAAAACACTCAGGAAAATACCCCGAGGACTTTGCCAATCAACTTGGGCGATATCCGATGTCAAAGGTTCAATACATTCGGCTATTTGCTCGCCCTTAGGCGAATACAGCACAGCCTTAGTCTGGGATGTACTCACCTCGAGACCAATAACACCCACACCATCACCTACTAAAAATATCCTAATTATGCAAATTCAACCAAACGATCAAATGAATCCTTTAAAGCAGAATAAAGGCCTTTGTAGACCTCATAAAGCTCCAGATAGGTCTCACGCCACTCTAAGTTTGGTTCCACTACACGTTCAACCTTAATGATGGAGTCGGATGCTTCTAATACGCTTCCATAAACTTTAGCACCAACGCCCGCCAATATTGCAGCACCAAGGGCAGGACCTTCATCAATATTAATTTCTTCAAGGGTTAAACCGGTGGCACTGGCTATAATATCTTTCCACAAAGGCGATCGTGCTCCCCCGCCTAAAGCACGAAGGGCAGTACCATTCCAGCCCGCTTCTTTCAGCAATTCTACCGAATCACAAAAAGCAAAAGCAACCCCTTCTAAAACAGCACGGGTTAACTCAGCTTCGCCATGTGTTGCACTAATTCCCACAAAGCTAGCCCTTGCATTCGCATCCCCGTGGGGCGTTCTTTCACCCGTTAAGTAAGGTAAAAAAACAAGACCTTTGCTTCCCGGAGGTGCCGTTGCAGCTCGCTCAGTTAAGGCATCATATGATTCTGCACTTCGACCCATTTGATTGCGGAACCAATTAAAAGATAAGCCCGCCGATAATGTTACTCCCATCATATAAAACTGATTAGGTACACAGCTATTAAACATGTGGACTGTACCATGAGTAATTAATTTTGGCTCGGCTAGATGGGCCAAGACAACACCACTGGTTCCTAAACTAAACATGCCACGACCAGGGGTTACAACTCCGGAACCTACTGCGCCGCAAGCGTTGTCGGCACCGCCGCCCACAACCGGTGTACCTTCCTTTAGACCCGTTAATCGAGCTACTTCCGGCGAAATCGTTCCCGCAACATCGACTGAATCAATGATCGGGGGTAAAATTTCATCAGAAAGATTGAGTTTTTCTAACACCGGCTTTGACCATACCCGTTTGCGCACATTCATCATTAACATACCGGCCGCATCGGAAACCTCCATCTGCAGATTACCGGTTAGCCTAAAACGAACATAGTCTTTGGGCAAGACTAGCCAACGCAGTTTCGAAAAGTTTTCGGGTTCATGATCCCTGAGCCATAATACCTTTGGCAATGTAAACCCCTCTAGGGCAGGGTTGCATACTTCTTCGAGTAAAGTATTTTTACCGACAACGTTTTCAATATACCTACACTGGGCACTTGTCCGCGTATCATTCCATAAAATAGCGGGTCTAATAACCTTATAATCCGAATCTAAAAATACGGAGCTATGCATCTGACCTGATAACCCTATTCCCAAAACGGAATCAGGCGAAACCTGATACTTCGCTAATAAATCCTTAATAGATGTTACCGTAGCTTGCCACATATCTTCGGGGTTTTGCTCAGACCACCCCGGACGCGGCGTAGAAAGGGGATATTCAACGGTTACATTTCCAATAACAACGCCGGAGGTTTCCAGAAGTAGTGTTTTTACAGCCGATGTACCTATATCTAAACCTAAAAGATAACCCACAGTTCAGCCTCACTTTCCATTGTAAAAATCAGAATTATTAAATGTAGTTGATGCAAAGCACCTTCGGTTAACCGAAGATGCTTTGCATTCACATAATCAAACATTCAGTTTACGATTCAAGCAGATAACGATTTAATACTGCTTCTAAATACTCTTGACGTCCAGAGCTGTTCGTAATTTGATCATTTTCCATTGCATATTCACTGAGTTCTTTTAAACCAACTTCGTTGTTAACGATCTTTTGACCAATGCCGGTTGTATAGCTCTTGTAGCGCTCATCAACGAACTTCTCTAGTTCACCTGAATCTATCATACGCTGGGCAATTACAAGTCCTTGGGCGAAAGCGTCCATTCCGGCAATGTGTGCATAGAATAGATCGATTGCTTCATGAGAACCCCTGCGAACTTTGGCGTCAAAGTTGAGACCGCCCGGTGTTAAACCTCCGTTAAGCAAGATTTCATACATGGCCAAAGCCGTGGTGTAGATATTTGTGGGGAACTGGTCAGTATCCCAGCCCAAAAGCTCGTCACCTTGATTAGCATCTACACTGCCTAAGATTCCATTTACCCTAGCTAAGCGTAGCTCATGCTGGAAGGTATGTCCCGCAAGGGTAGCATGGTTTGCCTCAATATTAATCTTGAAATCTTTTTCTAGACCATAACTATTTAAGAAGCCTAAGACGGTTGCCACATCAAAGTCATACTGATGCTTTGTGGGCTCTTTGGGTTTAGGTTCGATCAAGAACTGACCGTTGAAGTCGATTTCTTTTGCATATTCCTTAGACATCCGTAGAAAACGTGCAAGATTATCAAGCTCAAGACCCATATTCGTATTTAAGAGAGTTTCGTATCCTTCACGTCCACCCCAAAATACGTAGTTTTCTCCGCCTAACTCTTTAGTCAATTCCATAGCTTTCTTCACTCTTGCAGCTGAATAAGCGAAAACATCCGCATTAGGTGAAGTGCTGGCACCATGCATAAATCTTGGGTGAGAAAATAGATTACTTGTTCCCCAAAGCAGTTTAATGCCGGTTTGGGCCATTAGTTCTTTAAATATGGCCACAATCTCATCTAAGTTGTTGAAAAATTCTTTTAAAGAATCTCCTTCAGGCGCAATGTCAACGTCGTGGAAACAGAAATAAGGAATCTGCATTTTTTCCATAAACTCAAACGCCGCATATGCTTTTGCTTTTGCAATATCCATAGGATCAGATAAATTATCCCAAGGTCTCACTGCGGAGCCTGTACCAAACATATCTGTTCCATCACCGACTAAGGTATGCCAATAGGCCATGGAAAAGCGCAAGTGTTCTTCCATTGTCTTGCCGCCAACCACTTGTTCAGGATCATAATAACGGAATGCCAAAGGGTTTGTACTCGTACGCCCCTCAAATTTCACCTTATCAACTTCTGGAAAATATACTGCCATTTTCAATTCACCTCGTAATAAAGTTTTATTGTTAGCTCTGAGTGGTTCTAGATTAGAACCAATGAATTACTACACTCCTCCTTATCTTTCTTAATAAATCTTACGATGCAATGCATCATCAATTCGTGAAATCCTGTAAAAATAACTGTTGATTACATCACGCCATTCTTTAGCATCCTCCAGTTGACCTTCAAGACGACCTAAAATGTGTAGGTAGGTCTGTTCATTAATCTTATCCTGAAGGGAACTCCACACTGCTAAATACTGTTCGACCTGCTCCACTCCTAAGAAGTGGGTATCATAAATGTGCTGTATCAACGTTTTACCTGATTTCAACAAATAAGTGTACGGTACTCGATGAAAAAACAGAAGCAATTCTTCGGGGCAAGACTCCATGGATTCGTAACGACTAGCGTTTTCAGGATGATATTGCCCTGTATATCCCGTACCGTTCTTTACTGTACGGTCAACACCTATACCAAAGTGATCTGCTCTATGGTAAGTACCCCATTTCGAGTACTCATAACCTTCCACACTAGGTCCATAATGATGGTTGGGATTACACATCCACCCAATACCCAGCGGTGTTGTATAGTTTTCATAAACCTCCCAAGAAGTTAGAAGAATCTTCGTGATACTTTCCATCGTCTCACGTTCTCTTCCAAAGGTCCTTACTACCCACTCCTCGGTGATCTGCTCGGCGGATAGTTCCGGATCCCAAGCCAAGCGACCATAACCATAAAGGTTTGCTTGTGCTAAAGTATGACCGGTCCAATTGCGGTCGTTGCCAACATTAACAACGGCCGCTATACCACTGTACTCCTGCGGGACAAGTTTTCCCTCAATTATCTTCGCCACTGTTGAGCCGGGTCCTTGAGCAAAGGTATCAAAATTTAAAATTTCTTTCCACTGAGGCACTAAGTAACAGAGATGCTTCTGTTGCCCGGTGTATTCTTGGGTAATCTGAAGTTCTAAAACTTGATTGGTACGTTCTAGACCCCCTAGCAGCGGAGAAACGGGTTCTCTTACTTGGAAATCCATTGGACCGTTTTTAATTTGCAAAATAACATTATCATCAAATTGACCATCTAATGGTTTAAAGTGATCGTAGGCCGCCCTTGCGCGATCTGTTTTTAGATCACGCCAGTCTTGATGACAATTATACACAAAACAGCGCCAGATCAAAACCCCTTTAAACGGTTTTAAAGCACGACCCAGCATATTGGCACCATGGGCATGATTTCGCCCATAAGTAAAGGGACCCGGTCTATTTTCAGAGTCTGCTTTTACTAAAAAGCCTCCCAAATCGGGTATCTTCGCATAAATTTGTTCCACTTTTTTATTCCACCAATCTTGAACGGATGGATCAAGGGGATCGGCGGTTTCTAAATCTCCAAATTCCATTGGACTAGCGTAGTTAATACTTAGAAAAACAGATATGCCGTATTGGTGAAATATTTCCGCCAAAGTCTGCGTGATAGATAGTTTATCTCCTATGAGTTGACTCTCTTTTTCGTGAACATTCACATTGTTCACAACCACGCTATTGATTCCTATGGAAGCTAGCAAGCGGGCATAATCCTTAATTCGATCTAGATCGTCTACTAACTCATACTGATCGTAAAAAATCGAATTCCCCGCGTAACCCCTCTCGATGGAACCATCCATGTTATCCCAATGATTTATCATTCTTAATCGGTTTTTTGGGTTGTCAATAAGATTTATTTCATCTAATTCTACACCTAATTCAAGTAGACGCAAAAAAGCAAAGCATCCATAAAGCAAACCTCTATCATCTTTCGCGGTTATAACTATCCTGCGATGTGATTCTTCCATAGTAGATGATATTTGAAAACCTTCTTCTTTGATTTGCTTTATGTCACCATGATTTTTTGCAACCAAAATGGATACTTCAGTTTTATCATCTTGAACTATTTCCACATTATTACCTAGAAGACCTTCAAGTCCTCTTTTTAATTCTTCTTTGATGGAGTCTTGAATAAAACCTTTACCTGTAACTGAAATGCTCTGTAATTGCGTTAAATATTTGTTTCTTAATCCTGCATCGTCAATTAGATCGTAATTTAGCCAACATCCATAATCTCTTTGTAATTTAATATTTGTCACTTCAATCACCTTCCTTCTTCTTGGGAATATGCAGGTTGCATTTCCTTCGCTCTAACATTATGATATACTTTGTGGTAACAGTAAATTTTGAGAGGGTGTAAAATATTGAAGAACATTTTCCGACAACCAGATCAACCAATTGAGCAGCGAATCGCTGATTTGCTTGCTAAACTAACTCTAGACGAAAAGATCTCCCAAATGGTCTATAATTCTAGGACTATTCCCCACCTCGGTATTGAAGAATATAATTGGTGGAATGAATGTTTGCACGGTGTAGGACGTGCCGGAATAGCAACAGTCTTTCCCCAATCTATTGGAATGGCATCAGCATTTAATACCGAACTCATGCACGAAGTAGCAGATGTTGTAGCTGACGAAGCCAGAGCCAAACACCACGAATTTGCACGCCATAATGACCGCGAAATTTATAAGGGCTTAACGTTTTGGACGCCTACCATCAACATTTTCCGCGATCCCCGTTGGGGTCGAGGTCAAGAAACCTATGGCGAGGATCCGTATCTCACCAGTGAACTCGGGGTTGCTTTCGTGAAAGGTCTTCAAGGTGATCACCCAAAATATCTAAAACTTTCTGCCTGTGCAAAACACTTTGCTGTACACAGCGGTCCTGAAAGCCTGCGTCATGAATTCGACGCCATATGTTCTCAAAAGGATCTTTATGAAACTTATTTACCGGCTTTTAGGGCTCTTGTCAAAGACGGAAAAGTTGAGTCTGTCATGGGCGCCTATAACCGCACTAACGGAGAGCCGTGCTGTGCAAGCCCAACCCTTCTACAAGAGGTCCTAAGGGAGCAATGGGGCTTTGATGGTCACGTTGTATCAGATTGCGGAGCTATCCATGATATCCATGCTGACCATAAGGTTACTAACACGCCGGCAGAATCGGCTGCCCTTGCCGTTAACCATGGCTGTGATCTAAACTGTGGTCGAGTCTATCCAAGTCTACTAGAAGCTGTAGAACAAGGCTTAATCACCGAAGAAGCCATTGATAAGGCCCTTGCCCGTTTAATACAAACAAAAATCCGACTCGGTATGTTTGACCCCGAGGAGCTAGTGCCTTATACACAAATTCCATATGAAGTTGTGGCTTCACCCGAACATCGCGAGTTATCTCGTGAAATGGGTAGGCAATCTATGGTTTTGTTAAAGAACGAAAATAATCTATTGCCATTATCTAAAGAACTTAAGTCCATTGCAGTAATCGGTCCTAACGCCGCCGCCCAGAATGTTCTTCTTGGCAACTACTTCGGAACCTCCACAAAACTTGTAACTGCCCTTGACGGTATACGTAACAAGGTGGGGTCTGATACACAGGTCCGTTACGCAGAAGGATGTCATCTCTTTGATGATAAACCGGGTTACTGGGGCAATAGTCCCGCCGCCGGTTTTTCTGAAGCACTTTCCATGGCGGAAAGATCTGATGCCGTAATCATGTGCATGGGGCTATCACCGGCCTTAGAAGGCGAAGAAGGTGAAGCTGCAAACTCTGATGGCGGCGGCGATAAAATCTCGCTTGATCTTCCGGGAATGCAAGAAGAATTAATTAAAGCCGTTCATGCCACAGGTAAACCAATGGTTCTCGTTCTATTCAGCGGTAGCCCCGTAGCCATTAATTGGGCACAAGAGAATGTTCCCGCAATTGTCCAAGCTTGGTATCCGGGCGAGGAAGGCGGTAACGCTCTAGCCGATATTATTTTTGGAGATTATAGCCCGGCAGGCAGACTACCTGTGACCTACGTAAAGTCTTTAGATCAAGTTCCTGAGTTCACCGATTATTCAATGGAAGGAAGGACCTATCGTTATATGAACGAGGAACCTCTCTATCCCTTCGGCTTCGGATTAAGCTATGCTGACTTTGAATATAGTAACCTTAACGCGGCAACTACTGATGCTGTAATCGGCGAAAACCTAAGTATCAAAGTTGATGTTGAAAACATTTCGCAGCGTGATAGTGATGAAGTGGTTCAACTATATGTTAAGCACCATGATAAGACAATAGCTACTCCACACTTTAGCTTACAGGGTTTCCGGAGAATACACCTAACCGCGGGTGAAAAACAAACTATAGAGTTTATCCTCGAACCCAGACAGATGGCAATCTTCGATGAAGATGGTCGATGTCTGGTTGAACCGGGTAAACTAGAAATATTTGTTGGTGGAAGTCAGCCCGACGAGTTAAGTCAAAGATTAATGGGCAAAAAACCCTTGTCAACAAAAATAACTTTAACTGGCGATACAAAAGAATTGCCTCGCTAAGTATAAAGCTTTGGTGCTAGGTTAAACCTAGCACCTTTTTTTATTCCCCTTCATACCTAAACCAATCAAAGTCGGCATAATTTTTACTTTGTGATCCGTTGCCTGAGGCATACATACCCAAGTAAGTTCCAACAAAACCGCCTGCCACATCAGTACTGAGAATTCGGCCATCTGCATTTAGATATAATTCTTCAAGATCATCTTCTTTATTTCCATAAAAGAAATTATAACATTGGTCTTGGGCAGATATCCTTAGAAATACCCGTTTTCCGGAAATAGGTTGCTCAGCAACCAGCTTTTCCTGACCATCAACAACCGAAATAAGTTGCACAACCTGTCCGTTCGCTGATTGTGTTATAACTAATCGATAATAATATTCGTCGCTTTGTAACGCAACCAATCCGGCCTCTTCATGTGTACTTAAAGCTTCAAATTCCATGGCACATGTGGCTATAAAGCTATGATGTTGTTGCCTTCTACCTACAAATGAAGGTGTTTTCCGTGACTCCATTTTGTCGTCCTTTAACTGAAGGCGTAAAAAACCGGGTCGATCGGTTAAACTCCAAAATTCATCCAATGGCGTACGCAGAAAGTTCCAAACTAAGCCAAGGTTCTCGCTATTAAAGTCATCAAAAATCGGATCTTTTTCCACCCTAAACTCAGGTAATTCCGGCACCGGATAACTCCATTCCACCTTACCTGTTCCCGGACTAACAACCGGCCAATCATCCTCCCATACAACGGGCATTAAGAATGTTTCTCTTCCCAAATTTCGATAATAACCACCCCTAGGACGAGATCCGAGGGCTACCATCCACCAATTTCCGTTAGGATCATCGGTTATATCCGCATGGCCCACATTAACTATTGGATAATCTTTACCTAAATGACGGTGAGTCAAAATAGGATTACCGTGATTACCCTCATAAGGTCCGGCTATATTGCGACTTCGAGCTATGGTGACGGCATGGTGGTGAGCTGTTCCCCCTTCAGCTATTAATAAATAGTACCAATCATCCTTTTTATAGATGTGGGGAGCTTCGGCCCAGATCGCATTACGCAATGCACCTCTCCACAGGGATTTGGTTGGACCAATTAAACTCATGGTTTTGAGATCGAATTCTTGTAGATAAATCTCGTTATCGCCGTAATAGGCCTCATTTTCAACCCCCCGGGTCCCACAATAGTAAGCCTTGCCATCTTCATCAAAAAACAAAGATGGATCGATTCCCGGTGCGCTAGGCAACCAATAAGGATCGCTCCAAGGACCCTTTGGGTCTGTGGCAGTCACCACAAAGTTACCCCCATTACCCACATTTGTCGTAATCATATAAAACACACCATCATGATATCGAAGGGTCGGGGCAAAAATACCTTCAGAATGACGCAGTCCGGTCAAATCAAGCTGACTTGGTCGATCTAATACATGGCCTATTTGTTGCCAGTTTACGAGATCCCTACTATGAAAAATAGGGACCCCCGGATAATAAGAAAAGGTCGATGTTGCTAAATAAAAGTCTTCGCCCACTCTGCAAATGGACGGATCGGGATAAAACCCCGCAATAATCGGATTGTTAAATTTCTTCAAGAAGCCACCTCATTCTCCCGTAATTCCTGATGTGCCCATGGTTTGAACAATTTGGGATTGATTCCAAACGAAAACTGTAATGGGAACCACCATCAAAATAACCGAAACCGCTGCAGCCACTCCCGCTCGCCCAACTCCACCACCCATAATCTGACTTAAAGCGTAAGGCAAAGGTTTGAGCTCTTCAGAGTATAGAAATAGTGTTCCCTGATCGCCCCATAACTGTTGGAAACTGAGAATAATAAGGGTGAGCCACGCTGGCTTAACGATGGGCATGACAATTCTCCAATAACAATAAAACTCACTTGCACCATCGATTCTTGCAGCTTCTAATAACGAATCATGAACCATGTGGTCTATGAAGTTTCGCATCAAAAAGACACCTAACGTAGCTGCCCATGCCGGAATCACCAGGGCCGAATAGGTATTGATCCATTTAAAATAGGACATAATTAAATATCTTGGAATCACTAAAACCGAACCTGCAAACATCAATGAAAAAAGTACAAGGGTATTGATTAAACCCTTACCGGGAAAATCATGTTTCGCCAAGGCATATGCACATAAAGACCCGAATAATACGTTACCTGCCGTTCCTGCAATTACTATAAATAAAGAATTAAATAGATAACGTGTAATAGGTACCCAACTTTGAGCCATCAAAATAAACAACTCGCTAAAGTTATTCAAAGTAGGATGACGAGGCAAAAATTGTGGTGGAAAAATGAATAGCTCGTTCAATGGTTTGAAAGCTTGACTAACAGCGTAAATCATTGGCAAAGCCATGTATAAAGCCCCTAAACCAAGAAAGATGAAAATTGAGAGGTCGCCCCCCATGGAGCGAGCTAATCGTCGGTTACTAATTCTTAAACGCATCTTCTCTGCCCCCTTTATCCTATTTTCCTTAATAATCTTTGTACCAATCTTTGTACCAAAACCATCGTCAAAAACAAAAGTACCGCCATGGCCGAAGCATAGCCCATCTCATATCGCACGTAGCCATAGTCGTTGATGTGTTGCATTACAGTCCAAGTAGCCCAGTCTGTGGGCGTATTACCTGTTAAGGCCTGCAGCTGCTCTGCAGCGGCAAATGAGTTAGTAATGCTAATAATTGCCCCGAACATCATATGATTTTTCATCATTGGTAAAGTTAGATACCAGAGCTCCTGCCAACGATTACGTATTCCATCAATCACGCCGGCCTCATAAAAGCTAGGATCGATACCCTGGAGACCTGCAATAAATGTCAAGAAACTAACACCCAAACTCATCCAAAGAACAACCACAATAACAATGGGCATCATCCAGGTCGGATCAAGCAACCACTGTATCGGTTTATCTACTATTCCCCAATACAGTAAAACACCATTAATATACCCATAGGCGTCACCACTGAACATTACTGTCCAGATCATAAAAGCATTTGCGGAGATACTTGGAGCATAAAAAAGTAAGGTTAATATTGTTCTGATCTTTGGTTTAAGCTCGTTAATCAGCCAAGCAAAGACAAAACATAAAAGATAACTGATTGGTCCTGTGATAGCGGCAAAAAACAGTGTGTTTTTCACCGCTATTAAGAAAACATCATCTTCTAAAAACAAAGTCAAGTAGTTAGACCACCCCACCCAGCGTGGTGGCTCAATCATGTTAAAATAAGTGAAACTTAAACCAACCGAAACCGCAATGGGAACCACAACAAAAATGGCAAATAAAACCATGAAGGGACCAACAAACAAATAGGAAATCTTATTTGCTTTCATATTCTGCCAAAGTGTCTTCAGACGCCCCGGCCGTATTTGAGCAGACCCTTCCGCTACTTGCTTTTCAGGTGTAACGACCGCACTCATTTCTCAGCCCCCTCTATCAATAGATCATAGCGTTCTAACAGGTTTCTGTATTCTTCGTCTATCTCGGGACTTTCCCAATCCAAACGGTAAACATGGGTATAATGATCCCAAAATAGCTCTTTCAAACGATCATCTACTTTATCATAATCCGTTTCATATCCGAATTCAGCACGTTTCCTAGCTATTTCGTTATTTATTTCCCTCGTGTAGTCTAAAACCGACTCCCTTATCGGTTCATTCTGTAAAACAACTGCCCTAAATAGCCAATCGAATTGTCGGGTTACATAATAGCCGCCTAAGACAGGAGGAACACCTTCAACCCAATCCCATTGAATATTTAACTGGTCACGCTCTTCAATGCGCCAAGGAAGTTCTTGCATTGCTTCAACATTAGCTGTAGCGAAACGTGCAGCTGCACCAATTAAAGCCTCTAATTCTTGACCGAAGCGTACTTGCGTTTCTTTACTGGTCCACCATTTTAGGAATTCCCAGGCCTCAGCCTGATTCTGAGATTTCTCAAGAATGATTGAACCGGTTGTTCCCGCAGGCATTATAACCGAGCCTGTCTGGTCTGTTCTAATAACAAGGGCGTCTTGAGCCACGGGAACAGCTCTATTAATGACACCATCTTCTTGCATTGTTCCCGGAATTGGGGCCATACCCCATTGACCTCGTAACTCAGATGCAAATACTGAGAGTGTATTAAATTCTCCGTAGTTTGCGATGGCCAAGGGCATCTCACCCATCCTAAATCGGTTAATGAAATTGTACTCAAGAGGCAAACCGGATTGAGTAAATAGATTTGTCATTTCAGTAAATATTGAAATGCCCGCCTGCGAAGCTAAGTTCACTTCAACGACGTCCTCCTTATACAAACTCAAACCTCTTTGATACATAAACTGAACATAGGTATAAATGCTGGGCCAAATACCGAATTCCAAGTGATTGTTTTGGAGTTCGGGCAATATCTTGAATAAATCGTCCCATGTTTGAGGAACTTCTAGACCTAATTCATCTAAAATATCAATGCGATAAAACATCATGGGGAAACTCTGAACTTCCGGTAACGCGAATACTTGATCTCTAAAACGGAATGTCAATAGTGCTGATTTTTTAAATCTTTTAGCGATCTCCGGGAAATCATCGAATTGTGTTAGATCTGCCACAGCACCCCTAAAAGCCATATCCATATTAGCTGCCCCTATGGCCACATCCGGTTGATTACCTGCAATAGTAGCCGGAACCAATAACTGATCCATGGTAGTAATCAACTCCAGATCCACAAAAATACCGGTTTCCGGGGTAAAACTATCCTCAATCATCTGCTTTAGGATTTGTGCTTGATCTCTACCAAGGCCAATCCACACTTTAATTCTTTTAGCCTCACCTTTTTTAGGCGCATCGCTTTGCTCAATATCCCAAACACTTGTGTAATCACGAACAAAGGACGAGCCAAATGCCTTTATTTCATGAATTGTTGCTTCTAAAATAGTTGGTTTGGCCCTAGGCATTTTCTGTTCAGGTGAAGCTACTACCAAGAAGTCAACCTGCAAAGGTTGCTCACGAGATGTCATGATCCAAGTGCCGAGATGACCAATGGCATCGCGATACTCCTGCAAAAGATTGGGTACAGAATCGGGCTTATCTTGCATGCGTTCGAGCATTCGAGCAAAATCGGTTAATGTAGCAGTATGCCCACCTCTCTGCCCCGTAATCCTTTCGAATTCGGCTGCCATCTTTCGCAGAGCTGCTGCCTGATTTCCTATGCGTTCTAACAGATCCGGCACCCTTTGCTCGAGTTGGTAACTACGCATGGGATCCGGTGTTGAAGAGGTAATCATGATAATATTTCGATAAATATGGTTAAGTTCATATAATGTGTCTTCAGTTAAGCGAATTAAATCACCCATCTCACCTAAAACCGCTTCTAGCCTAATCTCATGCTTACCGGCGGTCAAATAAAAGAGAAATGGTTCGTCTTGTTCTTCAAGACCCAATTGTTTAATATCATACCGAGTTGAGTAATTAAATCGAATGGCGTTCATCTCGGCGAAAGGAACCTTGCCATCAATTAATAGACGCCTATTACTAAAGGTACCGCGATTTAGATTTTGCTTACCTTTAATGGCGATCTGATAAAATCCATCTTCGGGAATATCCACTTCCCAAGCGATCCAGTCACCAACGTCCTGCCAACGGTGACCACCAATCGAATTTAACCTTGTTTCCGCGTGGTGGTAAGGCACCACAGTTGGATCACCTTGATCAAATATGGGAAATAACGAAGGACTGGAACGATAAATCGCCGACTCGCCCTCTATCTGGAGAAAAACGTTCTCTAGTTGTGGTTTACCATATTGACTTCGCTGTAATTCGATGGTTTCGGCGTAGCTTGGAGCAATAGGTGCCTGATTTAAGCGAAAATGTCCAATAATTAACGGCTCTGCCCTAGCGGTCAACCTTATAGTATTTAGACCTTCTTCAAAATAGAAGAAATAAGGGTGTTGCTCATAACCTTGCGAATCGGATAAAAACACCTTTTGCCATATGGGCTTCTCCACTTGCGGTGCTCGAATTTCATTGCCTCCTGCATCGACTCTAACAGGACCTTGATCACCAAAAACTCTTCTGAACACAAGGTATTCCGCTCCATCGAACGGAATAGCCCCATTAATTTCAATGCTGCGTTCTATGGCAGTACTACGACCCTTAACTGGATAATAGTCAAGTTCTATATTATAAAAACCGGCTTCTTCAACCCAAACTTCCCACTCTACGAAACCCCGTTCATCAATCCACAATGCAGAATCTTCATAACCAAAAGGTTTATCTAAAATTTCAATTTCCGCATCCGTATTTGTAAAAGAATAACCGGAAACAAAAATTTCATCCGTGGGATAGGAGCTATGGGGAAAGCTCGCTAAATAATCCTCATATGACGGTAGAGAGGTTGCTGAAGCACCGACGGATGGGGAAGCCATCCAAAGAAGCGCCAAGAGGCAAGTAAAGGTTAAAGTTAGCGTCTTTCTTAGTTCTCTGTTGAGCATCTTTCAAACTCCTTTCACTTGTAGCGATTCTCTTCCCATGGCTTATCAGGATCAATAATTGCCCAGAAGGAAGGCTTAGGATCACCTTTAGCATCAA